>JACDAG010000884.1 GCA_013695565.1 Bradyrhizobium sp. | reverse complement strand
GCCGCCGACGTCAGAGCCAGACGTTCGGGACGCAGCGCGAGCGAGGCGTCGCCAGTGCCGCTGCCTTCGCAGGCGACGACGAGGCCACCGGCCGAGACGAAGCGTCCGGGGCCATCCATGCGGCCGTCGATGAAAGTTGAGCGGCCGACGAAATCGGCGACGAACTTTTCGGAAGGGCGTTCGTAGAGGTCCTGCTGCGTCCCGATCTGGCGGATACGGCCATCGCTCATGACGACGAGACGATCGGCCATGGTCAGGGCCTCCTCCTGGTCGTGGGTCACCATCACCGTGGTCAGGCCGAGTTTGCGCTGCAGTTCCCGGATTTCAACGCGCACGTCCTGGCGCAGCTTGGCGTCGAGATTGGACAGGGGCTCGTCGAGCAGCAGCACGTCGGGCCGGAACACCAGCGCACGCGCCAGCGCCACCCGCTGCTGCTGGCCGCCGGACAATTGCCGGGGCAGGCGGTCGCTGAGATGATCCAGCCGCACCAGCCGCAAGGCCTCGGTGATCTTGGGCGCCATCTCCGCCTTCGGGATTTTGCGCATCTCGAGGCCGAACGCGACATTCTCGGCGACCGTCATATGCGGAAACAGCGCATAGCTCTGGAACACGAGGCCGGTGTTGCGCTTCCATGGCGGCAGCGAAGTAATGTCGCGATCGCCGACGCGCACGCTGCCCGACGTCGGCTCGATGAAACCGGCAATGATGCGTAAGGTCGTGGTCTTGCCGCAGCCGGACGGGCCGAGCAGCACCAGGAACTCGCCGTCGGCAATATCGAGCGACACGTCATCGGCGGCCTTGAACTCGCCATAGCGCTTGGTGATGCCGTTTAACTGCAGACGCGCCATGGTCAGACCACGCGGCCGATCTTGACGAAGCGATCGGTCAGCAGCATGGCCCCGCCGATAAACAGGATCTGCAGCACCGATACCGCGGCAATCGTCGGATCGATCTTCCATTCGAGATATTGCAGGATCGCGATCGGCAGCGTGGTGCGGCCGGGACCGACCAGAAACAGGCTCATTTCGAGATTGCCGAACGAGGCGATGAACCCGAACAAGGCAGCCGCGACGATGCCCGGCAAAATGGCCGGCAGCGTAACGCGCCGGAACGTGGTCAGGCGATCCGCACCGAGGCTCTGCGCCGCTTCCTCGACGGCGCGGTCCATTCCGGCGAGGCTCGCCGTGATCAGGCGCACCGTCCAGGGGATCGCGATCAGGACGTGGCCGGCGACCAGACCGCCGAGCGAACCGAGGATCGGCAAGCCGGTCGCGATCTCGGTTTCGACATGGAAGACGTAGAGCGCGATGCCGAGCACAATGCCCGGCACGATCAGCGGCAGCAACAGCAGATTGTTCACCGCCTCACGCCCCACAAAACGGCCACGCACCAGGCAGACAGCGGCGGGAACGCCGATCGCAAGCCCGATCGACGTCGCGATCACGGCGACCTGCAGGCTGAGCAGGAATCCCTTGACGAACCGGTCGTTGCCAGGAACGGCGCGAAACCATTTCAGCGAATAGCCTTCCGGAGGGAATGACGGAATTTCCTGGGCGAAGAAGGCCAGCCAGACCACGAAGAACATCGGCAGCAGGATATATGCAAGCGACGCGCCAGCCGCCGTCCCGAGCGCGATCCGGCCGACAGCACGTGATGAAGTCCATCGGGGTACGACGGTCAAGATCGCCTCTTTACGAGAGCCTGCAATCAGTTCAGCCGGTTCTTGTGCAGCACGCCAGCCTTCATGATCAGGGAGAGATGTTTGCCTTGATCGCCAAGCAGCGCAAGGTCTTTCAGCGGATTGCCGTCGACCAGGATGGCGTCGGAGAAGGCACCTGCCTGCAAAGTCCCCACTTTGCCCGGCATACGCAGCACGTCGGCGCCGATCGTGGTCGCCGAGCGGATGATCTCGATCGGCGAGACGACCTCCTGGCGAATGGTGAACTCCTTGGACTGGTCCCAATGCAGCTCGCCCAGGAGATCGCTGCCATAGGCGACCGGGATGTTGTGGCGCTTGCAGATCTCCAGCGATTTCAGCCCGCCCTGCAGCACGATTTCGTTCTTGGCGAGGCTTTCGCCGATCATGCCGAACTGCTTGGCGCGGTCCTTCATGGCATAATAAGTCACGAGGTTGGCCACCAGGAACATGCCTTTTTCCGCCATCAGCTTCGCCGCGGCGTCATCGATCAGATTGCCGTGCTCGATGGTGCGGACGCCAAGGCGCGCGGCACGGGAGATGGATTCGGCGGAATAGGCATGGGCGCAGACATAGCGGCCGAACGCGGTCGCCTCTTCCACGGCCGCGCTGACTTCGCCATCGGAGAATTGCTGGCTGTCGAGCGGGTCGTAGGGCGACGCGACGCCGCCGGACATCATGATCTTCACATGGTCGGCGCCCTGGCGCATCTGCTCACGCGCGGATTTGCGGACCTCGTCGACGCCATCGGCGATCGCGGATTTGAATTGCAGGCCGTTGCAGCAGTTGCATTCGTTGTTGCTGCTGCTGAAGCGGTTGGTGCGCCGGCGCGAATCCGAATGGCCGCCGGTGGGCCCGATCGACTGGCCGGCGATATAGAGCCGCGGGCCGACGATATGCCCGGTTTCGATCGCGGTCTTGATGCCCCAATCGGCGCCGCCGGTGTCCCGCACGGTCGTAAAGCCGCGGTCGAGCATGGCCCGCAACCGCGTCGCCGCGCGCGCCGTAACCAGCGTCAGTGGCAGCGCCTCCATGAAGCGGACATTGACCTCGCTGTGGATGGCATGGACGTGGCAGTCGATCAGCCCCGGCATCAGCGTGCGCTTGCCGCAGTCGACGATGTCAGCCCCAGCCGCCACGATCGGCTTGTCG
>JACDAG010000883.1 GCA_013695565.1 Bradyrhizobium sp. | reverse complement strand
AAGCTACTGTGCCCCAAGTGTTTGTTGCGACTCGCGAATTTTTTCCCGGGACAGCCCTGCCGCAAGCGGGGCGAGGTAAGAAAACTAGCGTTTGGTCTCGCGACAGCCTGCGGCTTCGGCGTCTTCGACCGAGCAGAACCAGCGCGTGCCCTTGCTGACGTGCATCTCGATCTTCGCGTACCAGCGGCTGGTAGGCTGGTGATAGATGCACTCGCCCGAACGGTTGACATTGCCCTTGATGGTGCAGTCGGGCGATGGCGCCACCGGGCCGGAGGCCGATGCCTGCAGGATCGTGCTGGCATTCTCAGGCGGCTTGGCGGCTCCGAGAATAGAGGTCTTCTTGTTGCGAGCGCGCCAGTCCCACGGCGCGATGAAGGCGCCCTGCCACATGCCGATCTTGGCCTCGCGCGCGGCTTTTTCATCCGGCTCGTAGTCGCGGGTAATCCGAACCAGCGCCAGCGCCCATCCGTGGGTGACCATCCATTTCTGGATGTCCTCGCCATCGGCCTCGCATCGCGCCACGGTGCGGCCGCGACGGTCGACGGCGCGGGTACGGCAGATCCAGCTCTTGCCACCGAATTTCTTGATCAGTTCGTCGCGCGCGGCGACGCCGCAAGTCCAGCGTTCGCCCTTGTTGTTGAGGCAGAGTTGGTCCACCGCCGGCGCGTCGATGCCGCCGAGCCGGATGCGGGTGTTGCCGATCTGGAGCTGATCGCCTTCGCGGATTTTAGGCACGCCGGTGATGTCGACGGCGTGCGCCATCGTCGGCAGCAACAACGCCAGAACGGCGCAAAGCCAAATCTTCGATATCGACCGCTTCGATATCGACCGCTTCGATTTCAACCGCTTTGATTCCATCGGCAATCCCGGCGCGGAAATGTGCATCATGAAGTGCGTGGATTGTGCGGACATTGAGGCCGCCTTGCCAGTGCTCTGGGGTCGCATGGCTTTCAACTTCCCGTCATGAGGCGAATGGCGAATGGCGAGTAGCGAGTGGAGTAGGCCCGCTCGTTACCACTTCCCCATTCGCTACTCGCCATTCGCTATTCGCCCCCTCCACCCCGCATCATCACCCCGCGCGCCAGCGCCAGGCCCATCAGCACGAAGGCCGAGGTCACCTCGGGGCCGCCGACCAGGATGCGGGTCGGGGTCTTCATCTTGTTCCATTCATAGCCCTTGTAGGGGCCATGCCGGCCGCCTTCGCCGAGATGGGCGACGATGCAGTGCAGCGCGGGGGTAAAGCTCCCGGCATCGGCGCCGAGATGCGCCAGCGCCATCAGCGCCAGTGCCGCGTCGAAGGCGTTCATCTCGTGGGTGATCAGCTCGGTCTGCACATAGGCCAGCACCCGGCCGCGGATGAAGCCGAAGGTGTCTTCGGGGTCGATCGCCTGCCGGGCCGCCGGCGGCAGCGCGATGAACGCCGCATAGCAGCGGCCGAAATAGGCCGAATACAGTTCCGGCAAATAATAGATATGCGAGCGCGGATTGCTGAAGGCGCCGCTTTCGACCAGCCGCTTCTGGAAGCCGATGATGCGATGCACCGTCTCCAGCCGTGACGGCGTCTCGAGGATCTTCCAGCGCGTGAGGTTACGGAAGCTGACTTCGAGGATGTCGAGATTGAGCGTCGGATCGAGGTCGTTGCCGTAGGGGCGATCGCCGGCGAGATTGTCGATCCAGGTGACGACGCCGCCTTCATACTCGACATTGTCGTTCAGCGGCACGGTCACGCGCGGCTCGTTGGCGCCGCTGCGGACCTGATAGCCGGCGTAGAAATCCAGCAGCGGCTGGTCGAGGATCGGATCGGTCGAGCCGGCCTGCGTGGCGGCCGAGAACGAGCAGGCGGTGGTGTCGCAGTCCGGCACATAGATGCCGAAGCCGAGATCCTGCTTGATCTGGGCGAAAAATCTGGAGAAGCGCGGATGCGGCAGCGGCGCCAGCGCGGTGATCACGCGCACCGTCGAGCCGTCATGCGAGGGCACTTCCTCGGCGGAGGTAGCGAGGCAGAAATCGATCATGTCCGAGATGGCGCGGCGGGAGGCCACGGTCTGGTCCCGCGAGGGCAGGCCGGTCTCGACAAAGCTCAGCAGCGCCTCGGTGAAGAAGGCGTCGTAATAGGCCGAGCGGTGGCGGATCTGCATCGGCTCCCACATCGGTTCGGCGATGCCCCTCCAGGGCGGGTTGATCAGGGCGCGGGCCGGCGAATGCGCGATGAAGATCCGCGCCAGGCTGAACAGCAGCGTCGAGTTCTTGTAGCCGCGCGAATTGAGCCCGTTCAGCGCCATCAGCATTTCGCGCCCACCCATGTCGGGATCGCCGAGCAGGTTGAAGGCGGCATAGGTCGGGATGAAGCCGTTCTTGGCAAACGACCGCAGCAGATGTGAGCCACAAATGCGGATCACGTGCTCGATCTCGGCGAGGGCGGGTGGCTGTGCGGGAGACTCGGCCGGCGCCGGCTTCGGATGGCGGACGTCGAGCGTCGCCATCAGTTCGGCGATGGGTTGGCCGACCGCTTCCCAGTCGGGCGCGTCGTCGTCGCGGGCGCGCGTCAGCGCTTCACGCAGTGCTTCGAGGCGGCGCTCGTCGCGCAATTGCGGCAGGCCGGTCCGGCGCAACAGCGGCCGCAGCGCGGGGTTGCCGAGTGCGGTCCGATAGAATTTTCCGAGGTGGGGATCGCCACCGGCATAGTTCAGCAGCAGGGGATCGCAGACGTCATAAAGCGATGGGCCGTCCTTGCGGGCGGTCAGCGCGCGGTAGGCGGCGCCGGCGAAATATTGAAAACCCATGCCGTCTCTTTTCGCCGGAATCGTGAATTGAGGGCCGCCGCTTTCGCCGCCGGCTTGCAAGCCATTGAAAATGATACAAATC
>JACDAG010000293.1 GCA_013695565.1 Bradyrhizobium sp. | reverse complement strand
CTTCCGCACCTTGATCCTGCAACAAGCCAACCGCGCCGGCTGATCCAGAGGAAACCCGCCATGAATCAGCGTCTGCAAGCAAAGCCCGCCGCCGCACCGACACCGGCGATTTCGACGCCGGACGAGGCCCGCAAGCTCGCCGAAGAGCTGATGGACGTGATGAGCGGATTGCTCGGCGTCATCGAACGCGAGACCGAACTGGTTCGCGCCGGCAAGATACGCGAGGCGATCGCGCTTGAAGGCCAGAAAGGCGAGCTGTCGCGCCGCTACATGGTGACGGTCGAACATCTGAAGACTTCGCAAAAATATCTGGCGCAGGTATCGCCTGAATTGCTGACCACGCTGCGACGCCACCACGACACGTTCCGCGCCATGCTGCAGGTCAACCTCACCGTGCTCGCGACCGCGCATGCGGTGTCCGAAGGCATCGTGCGCGGCGTCAACACCGAAATCCAGCGCCGCAACATCCCCAATACCTACACGGCCAGCGGCCAGCGCGCCGCGCCAGGGCCGCGCAACATGACGCCGCTCGCGGTCAGCCGCTCGCTCTAGACTAGCGAGCCCGCGTTCGGCCTTGCCGGGAACGCAGGTCCGGCCCGCGCAATCCCTACAATTTTCATCAAATCGGCGTACCCGTATATGCACGGGATTCAGCGCGTTCCCTAACACCGTATTGAGAGGTGCGAAGCTATATTGCGGATTGAGAGGGGTTGGGGTTTGACTCGAAGGAAGCCTGGAGGCTGCCATGAGTACAGATTTCAACATCAAGCCGGTGGGGGCACCGGTTGCCGCGCCGATCGTTCAACCGATCAGCGAAGCGGCGCATAGTGCGGTCGCGACCGAATTGCCGGCGAGCCAGAGCGTCGTCGCATCGGATGCGGGCGCACGCGCAAGCGATTCCGCTGCGGTCCGCATTTCGATTTCGAATGCGTCGGTCTCGAACCAGGTGGTGATCGATCGCGACGCGCGAGCGGTCGTCTATCAGGTCATCGACAACAGGACGAGCCAGGTGGTGGAGCAGTTTCCAGAGGAAGCGGTGCTGCGCCGCCGCGCCTATTTCCACGCCCTCGACCTCACCAAGGACGCGCCGCAGCGTCTGCGTGCGACCGACCGGCGGGCCTGAAGTAGAAAGCCCGCTGATCAAACCTCGTGCTTCGCAAGAGCCGTGTCGATGTAGGTCCCTCCGGTGACGGGATCGGTACCGACGGTCTTGATCTGCGCCTTGCCGTTGGCCATCAGCGTAAACTTGGTGTCACCGACCCGGAACGAATTATCCCTGATCAGCACGTCCTGGTATTTGCTGGTCGAGCCGCTCTGGTAGTGCACCTTGGCGCGAAACCCCGTGACGTTCGAGATCGCGATCTTGAACGTCTTCTTGTCCGGGTATGTGCCGGTCCAGCTGCCCTCAAAATTGGCCGGATTGACGGCGTAATATGGGGTCTTGGACGGCAGGGTCGCCCCGACGGTCTTGTAGTTCGCCGACATGATGCTCAGGACGTCGGCCATGGGGCCTCTCCGTTAGCGCTAACGCCGTCAGCCGCGGCCGGCCAGGCCGGCAGCCAGGTTGCAGTTGATGTCGATCAGCGACTTCAGCTTGGCGGGATCTGGGTTCATCTGCATGTCGACCGTCTGCTTCATCACGAACACGCCGATATTGGCGATGTTCTGACGGATTTCGATCGGTTGCTGGTTCTCTTCGGCCGACACCGCACTCATGAAGATCGACCAGAGCCGGCGGTTGAACAAAAGCGCGTTCTCCATGTCCTTGCCGGGACCCGACCAGTTGGTCTGGACCTCCTGGAGCTGTCGTGCGGCCTTCAGCAGCGCCTGCGCTTCGATTTCGCGGGGAGACGACGTCGTGTGCGACGTGCGAGCGTAGGCTTGGGCAGCATGGGACATTCAGGAACCTCGGTGGAAGCGGTTGGGACCGCAGGACGGTAAAACTGCCTAACTTTCATACAGGTAGCGCCTTTAAATATGGTTAGCGGCGGTTACCAATTGTGTCAGCGGTCCGGCGGAAATCCATATTTTCACCACCATGCCCGCCGTCGGTTCTGATGAGATTAAGATCGAAGCCAAAATTTTTTACGTTGATGCGCTTATTCGTGCGGCCGGACTGTATTTCTCGCTATCAAAAGGAAAGACGGCGGGGTTTCCCCCGCCGCCTTGATCATTGAGGTCGCAGCCGAACTTAGCGGAGCAGCTGGAGCACGCTCTGCTGGCTCTGGTTGGCCAGCGCCAGCGCGGACACCGCGATCGACTGGCGGGTCGACAGCGCCTGGCTGTTCGCCGCTTCCTCGTTGGTGTCGGCCAGCGTCAGGTTCGACGAACCGGTCTGCAGCACGTTGATCAGGTTCTTGTTGAAATCCTGACGGATCTGCACGATCGACAGGTTCGAACCAAAGGCCGAAGCCTGCGAGCGCAGCGTCGAGGACGCGTTGCTCAACGACGCCACGATGTCATTGATCGCAGAGTTGTCCTTGAAGGCGCCCGTGCCCAGGACATCGAGGCCGAGGCCGGCCGGGTTGAAGTTAACGCCCTGGATGCTGAGCGTCGACTTGCCGGTTTCGTTGAACGTCAGCTTCAGAGTGTCGCCGCCGAGCAGGTTGACGCCGTTGAAGGACGCGTCCTGCGAGGTGGTGGTGATCTGATTGATGATGTTGTTGTACTGCGAAACCAGGTTATCCCGGGTCAGCTTGGCCGATGCGTCAACAACCGGAGCCGGTGCCGTGGTGCCGGCAGCGAACGCCTGGCTGGCGCCAACCGCGGAGCCGGTGATCGCACCGATCGTGGCGGAAGCCGCATCGTTCGTGGTGGTGATGGTCAGTTTGCCGGACACGAAAGTGGCCTGCAGGTTGTTGGCAGCGAGGGCATCGTTCAACTGGTTGAGCGAGGAGACGCGGCCGGGGGCCACACCAAACACGATGTCGGTGGCAGTGCCGCCGCCAGTTGCGCCGATCTTCAGGGTCTTGCCTTCCAGCACGCCCGGGACTTGGGTGCGGGCCTGCGTCACGCCGCCAGCCAGACCGAGTGCGGTGAGAGCTCCAGCGTTGCTGCTGCTGATCGACAGGTCGCTCAGCGTGCCGGTGTTCAGCGTGATCTTGCCGCCGGTGATGGTCGAGGCCGTCGACGAGCCGGTCAGGCCGTCGATCTTCGCCAGCAGGCCCGTGACGTCGCTGTCGACCTTGATCGAGTTCGGATCGTTGCCGGCCGTGTTCGCGGCGACGAAGGTCAGCGTCTTGCCATTGACGGTGACAGTGTCACCGACCGCGAAGGCATTCGACAACGAAGCAGCCGTGCCGTCGCCAACGCTCAGCTTGGTCGCGCCAGCCAGAGCACCAGCCGTCACGGCGCCACCGCCACG
>JACDAG010000833.1 GCA_013695565.1 Bradyrhizobium sp. | reverse complement strand
CTGCGACACCGCCATCTTCGACGGCCAAAAGCTCTCGCTTGATGGCAACGACCCCGCACCCGCCCCGAGTGCAAAGCCCTCGCCACGCCGGCGCGGGGCGGCGAAGCGCGCCGCCGCCGCGGTCGTCGAGGAACCGGCCAAGAAGCCGGAGACCTCTACCACGGCCTCGACCTGGTTCGGCAGGAAGGGGCAATAATTACAGGTTACAATGGGTTACAGTCGGACTCTAATCCATTTTTGACATCCCTTAATGTCCCGCAACGGCTTGTCCTGCCCGGCATTCCCGACCATATTCGCCCCGGAAACCATTAGCTCCGAGAAAATGCCGCTGTGATAAAAACTCCGTTCCGGCTGACCCCCTATCAGGTGCAGTTTCTGTTGGTGGTCGGCTTCGTCACCGTCGGCTACGCGCTCTATCTGCGCTATCTCGCCATCGAGTTCTCGACCGTGGCGCTGGCGTGCGACGCCGGCCTGCAGTCGCTGCTGTGCAAGTCCCGCACGCTGGCAACCAGCCTGTTCAAGAGTTCGGTGTTCGGAATTGTCGCCCTGATCATCGCGACGCTGCACGTGATGCGGCCGTCGATCGTGCTTTTGACCGGCGGCCTGGTCGCGGCCGGCCTCGGCATCGTGCTCTATAATGTCGTGCTGTCGGGACTTGCGGTCGGGTTGCTTATTTTAGGCTTTGCCCGGCCCGCGCCCGCCACAGCGTGACCGCGAACAGCAGATAGATCGCGCAGGTCCACATCGCCTGCCAGTTCTGCGCGCCTTCGCTCAAACCCGTATAGAGCGCGGCGACCGCTAGCACGCCGGCAAAGGCGGATTCGGCGATCGGGCGCACGCCCTCGTTCGGCCGGTTGATCAGCATCAGGGTCGCAAACGGCACCACCGCCATGCTCAGCGACGCGAACGGGAAGTCGCGGTAGCGCGGATCGAAGGCAAAGCCGAGCGCGGTCTCCGCGCCGATCACCGCGGTGACGGTCAAAGTGAGACCGAGCAACACCGTCAGCACCGAGTCGGTACGGAAGTCACGCGGGCCAAGCAGTTCAAGGAACGTCGGCAGCGGCCGTCCCGACATCGCCGCGTTGGCGCAGAGCATCGGCGAAGCGATCGCGGCCGCCAGCAGCGCACCCCATTGCAGGAAGCCGCCGGGTCCGTAGCTCTCGTAGAACATCTTGTCGGCGGCCACCCCGAGCAGCATGCCCGAGATCGTCGCTGAGGTGCCGACCGCAAGCCATGCCGCCAGCCGTGGCTGCCACGGCCGCCGGCGCAAGGTCAGCCAGCCCGCGAGAAATACGAAAAAGCTGAGCGCCATTCCGCATCCCATCTGCAGCTTCCAGAACGGAAAATTGCTGATGGCCTCGCCGGGCGGATATTTCACCGCGCGCTGGGCGGCATCGATCAGGCCCCAATAGCCGCCGACGGTGCCTTCAAGTTGGCGCTTCCACGGCTGGTCGTAGGCTTCGATCAGGTTGACGCGAAAGCCTTCGCGCTTGGCGAGGTCGAGAATTTCCGAAACCACCCGCGCCTGGTTGGTGCGCGACGGCAGTGCGCCCTCGCGCATCCGCCCGGCACTTGGCCACCCGGTCTCGCCGATCAGGATCTCCTTGCCCGGGAACGCGATGGCCATCCGCTTGCGGATCGAATCGACATGGGAGGCGGCGAATTTGGCGCGTACCGGGATGTCCTCCCAATACGGCAGGATGTGAATGGTGACGAAATCGACGGCCTCATAGATTTCGCGGTTGCGCAGCCAGAATTCCCAGACATCGGCATAGGTAACGGGGATGGTGACCTGCGCCTTGACCGAGCGGATGTTCGCCGCGAGGTCGGCGGTCGTCATCTCGCCGCGCAGCAGCACCTCGTTGCCGACCACCAGTGACGTGACGACGCCGGGATATTGCTTGGAGAGGGCCACAGCGCTCGCGATCTGGGAAGCGTTTTTGATCCGGTTGCTGCTGAGCCATATGCCCTGGATGACCTTCAGTCCGACCTTGGCGGCGAGCGCCGGAACCTGATCAAGGCCGTTCTCGATCGAATAGGTGCGCACGCAATCGGTGATCCTGGCGAGTTGCGCCAGATCCTGCGCGATCTGTTCCGCGTCGATAAGCGTGGTCGGAACCAGCGGCGTCTGTTCACCACGGAACGGTGCGTAGGAGACGCATTGCAGTTTCGCGTTGGGATCGATCGGCGCACGCGCCAGCGTGATCGGGGTGGCCAGCCACCACCACAATGCCACGATCATACCAAGCGATGTCAGGAGAAGCGCCAGCGGCGTACGAAGAGAAATCGGTTCCATCCTCCGGGCGGGGCCCGTCGATTAGCCGGTCACCGGCGTTCTGCCAAGGGCAGGATAGACTTAATCCAACGACCTGCTCCAAGTCTTGTCAGCTATCGCCCCCTGCGGCGATTTTACCACGCAACGATAAAGTTGTGACTTTGCTGGACAAAATAGGAAATAACCGGCATGGGAATCGGGCAGGTTCTCCGCCGCATTGGGGACCTATTTGGACGGCAACTAGCCAAGCTATTACGGGCCGTGGAATTGCCCTTTCGGGTGGTTCCGGCCGGGGTGAACAAGTCGGGGAATGTATGCGTCGAGTTTGGCCTGATCTCAAAGTAGCGGTTTTGCGCCACCTTGCCGTTGCATTCCTTGACCTCGTCATCGGATCGGGGGCGGTTTTCGCCCAGAGCGGTACCCCTGCCCTCGACCAGTC
>JACDAG010000826.1 GCA_013695565.1 Bradyrhizobium sp. | reverse complement strand
ACGACTCTCCATTCAATCATAAACCATGACCGGCCGCACTTCGATCGAACCCCTAATGGCCTCGGGAATCCGCGCGGCGATTGCCAGCGCGGTGTCGAGATCCTTGGCCTCGATCAGGTAATAGCCGCCAAGCTGCTCGCGCGTTTCCGCGAACGGACCGTCCGTCGTCAGGGTCTTGCCGTCGCGGACCCGCACGGTGGTTGCCGTCGTGGTCGGCTGCAAGCCGTCGCCGGCCTTGAAATGGCCGCTCTGGACAATGGACTGGGTGAACGCGCCGTATTCCGCCGTCATCGCCTTGCGCGCCGAGGCGTCCATTTTGCCAAACTCGGCCTCGCTCCGATAGATCATCAACAGATACTGCATCGCATTACTCCTTCTTGGTCGGCTGGATCGCCGACATCCAGTCGAACGGGCCGGACGCGAAACGACATCTTCAGGATAGTTTATTTTGCGCGGTTTGGTGGCTTGACGCCACGCCCCCCAGCCTCCATGCCTTAAGGCGTCAGTCGGCCGGACGGCCGCTCCCGCTACGGTCGAAAGGCTGCGGGAGAGGAAAGTCCGGGCTCCATCGACATACGGTGCCGGATAACGTCCGGCGGGGGCGACCCCAGGGAAAGTGCCACAGAGAACGAACCGCCCTCCTTCGCCCCTTCGGGGCTTCGGCGGGACAGGCCCCCGGGCCTGCCTCGCCATAGCAGCGCAAGCTGCGACGGCGGGCAAGGGTGAAAAGGTGCGGTAAGAGCGCACCGCGGGTCCGGCAACGGAACCGGCATGGCAAACCACACCGGGAGCAAAACCGAATAGGGACGGCAACGCGGGCAGTTCGCGAAAGCGAAAACGCCGCAGGGCAGTGTCAGGCTCGCCGTCCGGGTAGGTTGCTCGAGGCCATGTGCAAACATGGTCCCAGAGGAATGGCCGTCGCGTATCGTCCGCGCAAGCGGGCGGTGCCCTACAAAACCCGGCTTACAGGCTGGCTGATATCTACTGAGAATGAGGGGTTCGGCGCGAACACGCCGGACCCCTCGCCAGTTTTACACGGCGATTTTCTCCAGCAGCGCCATCAGCGCTTCCGGCGCGGTGACGTTCGGCGCATGGCTGGCGTCGATCTCGAAATAGCGCCAGCCCGCTTCGCTTTTGGTCCGCCTCGCGAACCGCCCGAACGTATCGACTGGCGGGAAGCGCGTCGCGTAGATATAGCTTCGCGGCAATGTCAGCTTGCCGCCTTGCAGCTTGAGCCTGGTCTCGAAGCATTTGATCGGCATCGGGGCGCGGCGTGCAGCCAGCCATTCGACGTCTTCAGGCGCGGTATCCGGCGGCGACGTCATCGGCGGAATACGCCAGCCGTCACCCTTCTTTGCACCGTCCAGCATCGGCTGCCGGCCCGGTTCGTTGATATCGAACAGCGACTGTCCGTCTTCCGGCACGAACGCGTCGACATAGATCAGCTGCGCGACACGGTCGCGGACGCGGTCGGCAACACCGGTCGCGACCATGCCGCCATAGCTGTGGCCGACCAGCACGATGTCGCGCAGGTCCTCGTATTTGATGACGTTGAGCATATCCTCGATATGGGTTTCGAGATCGATCGGCCAGATGCACGCGCTCGCCAAGCCCGGTGTAGCTCGGCGTCACCAGCCGATGCCCCGCCGCTTTCATCAGCGGGTGCATCTTCTTCCACGCCCAGCCCGCGGACCATGCGCCGTGACAAACAAGAAAGGTCTTTGCGGAGGTTGAGCTCATTGCGTCGTTTCCATGAGGTTTTTGTTGAAGGCTTCGATTGCGATAGTACCCGCTGGCGACGTCGTGTAAATGTCGCATCAAATTCAACAACGTCATTCCGGGGCGATGCGCAGCATCGAACCCGGAATCTCGAGATTCACCGATGCGCAATTGCGCATCGTAGTTCGCTTCGCGCCCCGGAATGACGGAGAAGAAAATTGGAAACGTCCAGCTATGCGCTGTTGCTTTTTGGCGCGCTTGCCGGCGGCTTCGTGTCGGGGCTGGCCGGTTTCGGCACGGCGCTGATGGCGCTGGGGATCTGGCTCTATGTGCTGCCGCCGTCGCTGGCCGTGCCGCTGGTGCTGATCTGTTCGGTCAGCTCGCAGATCTCGACGCTGCCGGGCATGTGGCGGCTGTTCGACTTCAAGCTGGCCTGGCCGTTCGTGATCGGCGGGCTCGCGGGCATGCCGATCGGGGCGTTGCTGGTCGCGCGTGCCGATCCGCAAGTTTTCAAACTGAGCGTCGGCGTGATGCTGCTGGTATTTCCGGCGGCGCTCTATTTCGTCCGCAACCCGATGGCCCTGAGTTTCGGCGGCCGGGCGGCGGACGCGGGAGTGGGA
>JACDAG010000793.1 GCA_013695565.1 Bradyrhizobium sp. | reverse complement strand
GTCTTGGCGGCCTCGGCCGCCTCGCGCGGTAGCACCTCCGCCCTCGCGGGCGCAGCCGCAATGGCCTCCGCCTTCGGCACCGGCAGCGCCGGATGGGAAAAATCGACTGGCTCGGCGTCTTCAGGCGAGATAATCACCCGCATCCCGATCCGCGTCCTGTCGAACAGCTTATCGGCGAAGCCGTAAGGCATCCGAATGCAGCCGTGCGAGGCTGCATACCCTGGCAGAGGTCCGCCATGCATCGCGATACCGTTCCAGGTGATGCGCTGCATGTTGGGCATCTCGGCATCGTCATAGAGGGTTGAGCGATGTTCCCTCTCCTTTTCGAGGACGGCGAAGATTCCGGCGGGCGTCTCGCGTCCCGTGGTGCCGGTCGAGACCGGCGCGCGCAGGATCCAGCCGTCGGCGTCGTAGAAAGTGATCTGCTGGGTCTTGATTGACACGATCGCCATGATCGGCTCGCCGGCATCACGCGGCGCGGTCGCCTCGGTGGGCGGCTTGGGGTGCGCCTGCCTCTGCGCGGCGTCGGCGTTCAGCGTCGTCAAGGCCGTCAGCATGGCTATCGCCGCGAGCGTCGCAATGGCGGGAGCACCCCAGCGCCGCATCGCCACGGTGGATCGCGCCGTCGTCAATCGAATTACCATTCCATGCCCCGGCTGAAGTGCCTGTCCGCGCTTGCGTCGATCAAGTGTCAGATCGCCATTTTTGGCCACCACCATCCACGCCGCCCATTCGTTCCTGGGGACTATCGGCACGTTCCGGTTAATTCTCTCATATACGACAGCCCACCCAGGTGGAAGGGTTCGCCCGTGGTTGAAATTGGCGACTTTCGGACCGCATGCAAGGCCA
Organism: Bradyrhizobium sp.; assembly: GCA_013695565.1. Taxonomy (GTDB): domain Bacteria; phylum Pseudomonadota; class Alphaproteobacteria; order Rhizobiales; family Xanthobacteraceae; genus Bradyrhizobium. The sequence continues at coordinate 2,093 of JACDAG010000793.1, read as the reverse complement.
GAAACCGCGCACCCCGCGCTCGACAGCAATCTGAACGCGGGGTGCGACAAAACAACCCGACGGCCGCGCCCGGCGGAGCCTTGGCGACTTGTCCGCCGTAGCTCAACGAGCGAAGGCGGAAGCCAGGGCAAGTCACCTTTGATGTTCAGGGAAAATGTCAGAGGCAATCCGCGCGGACGCTCAGGGCTGACCATGTTGCTTTCGCGAATCTATCAGGAAGGTGATGGCAGGCCGGCCGAACTCATTCGCTCCCCGGCTTCCGGTCCCGAGGCAGCGGCCCGTGCCTCGGAGGGCGTGCAACCGTACTGGCGGCGAAAGCACCGAAAGAAATACGACAGGTCGGCGAACCCGGCATCATAGCCGATTGTGCTGACGCTGCGGTCGGCAAAGCGGGAATCGGTGAGCTTGCGCTCGGCGCGCGCAAGCCGCAGTCCGAGTACGAATTGGCCGAAGACGAGGCCGTCCTCCTCGAACAGGCGGTGCAGGTACGTACCGAGAGCCGGTGCCGCTGCGCGATTCCGCGGGCATCGAGGTCACGGGCGGTGGATCGCACACCGGAATCGGCAATACCGGTGCTAACGTGATGACGGGCGGTGCCAGCAACGACATTTTCACGGGCGCAGGCGGAGCCGACCGCTTCGTCTACACGTGGGCATCCGGAGCGGACACGATCACGGACTTCGACGCCCTGGACGGTAGCGCCGGCCATGACCTCATCGACCTCACCGGCCGTGGTCTCAATTTCGCAAACCTTGCGGTGACCTCGGTCGACGGTGGCACGATGATCGGCATCTCTGGCGGTAACTCGATATTCCTCCAGGGGGTCACCGCGGCAAACATCAACGCGTTCGATTTCGTGTTCTAGACGAGACGTGAAGTAAAGGCGAAGCCACGTTTACAACTGTCATCGTCCGACTTGAGCCGGGCGATGGAGTATTCCAGAGACGCCGATGATGGAGCCGAGAAGCCGCGGCGTACCGGGTCCCCCGCTTTCGCGGAGGACGACGGTCGCTGGATGAGACGGCCTGAATGCATTCTCTTGCCCCGTCAACCCAACGGTAACGAGTTTTCTTTACACTCTGCCAACCATAAGTCGTCGCGGTTCGCGGGCTTATCGGCGAGCGAGTGCGTATCATGTTGCGTTTGAAGATCCTGGCCTCGGCTGTTCCGTTGCTGGTTGCCGCCGTGTTGGCGCGCGGCGAGCTCCTGCCGGGCGCGCGGCCCTGCATCGCGATCGGCGAAGGTTCGGTCCAGCTCACCTTGCTGTCCTGGCAGGCCCAGTCTCACGTCAGCTTCACCAGCGATCCCTTGCTCGCCACCGTGCGGGTCCAGCTCACCGACAATGCCGCGGTCGCCGATTTTGCCGTACTCGACGATGTCGACAGCGTGGAAGCACATGGCTGCGAGGTCAACGCCGCGACCCGCTTCGTGGCGATCTCCGCCAAGCCCTCGGCACCCGAGCCCGTGATCTATCTGTCGCCGGACGGGCCGGCCGATTACCGGATTTTTGTCAGTTCGAAGCATTTTTCGGCGCGTGATGCCGCCGCCCTGATCGTCGGCGCCAATGGCGCGCCCCGCCGCATGGCCGCCGCCGCGCTCTGAATTTCCCCTTAACGTTTCGTAAACCACGTTCGGATCGGACGACGCCAAGCCATCCGGCCTCAAGCACTTCGCAAGGTCGCCGCGCCATCTTCAGCGCCGCGACAGATGCGGCGGTACAGCACCAGGGTCACGGCATGAAGCGGCGGATTTACCGGATCAAGCTAAGCATACGCCGTTTCGCCCGCCGCCATCCGTGGCTCACCTTCATCTTCCGCTCCTTCATGATCTTCTCGGGCGCCTTCGGCGGCGCCTATGGCTTCATCTCCGGCAGCCGGGTCGAGGGTTCCGGTTACGATCCGCATGCGTTCGCGATCGGCGCCAGCTTCCTGTTCGCGCTGGCCTGCGTCGGGCTCGCCACGCTGAGTTTCCGGCTGCGCTGGGTGCGGCAGACCATGCGCAAGATGGCGCTGCACAACGAAGCGCTGGTCGACCGTAATTGGGAGCTGCAGGAGGCCGAGCAACGCGCCCGCAGCCTGTTCGAATCGCAGGGT
>JACDAG010000792.1 GCA_013695565.1 Bradyrhizobium sp. | reverse complement strand
GCTGGAGACATTCTGCTGCACCCGCCTGCTGCTGGAGCATGGGGCCTGCGTTGCCGGCAGCAACGTGATCTATCATGCGCTCGATTTCGACAACCTCGCCGCTGTTGAACTGCTGCTAGGGCATGGTGGCGATCCGAACGAGCCCGCGCGCAATCCTCCCCTGACCGAATGGGGCTCGCCATTGTTGTGGGCGATCCGGCGGCGGCGATCCCGCCGTTGTATCGCCGCGTTGCTGGACGCAGGGGCAAACCCGTTGGCGGCAACGCCAAGCGGCGTCAGCGCCAACAGGCTCGCCTTGCAGTTCGGACTTCCCGAGGTCGCCGATCTCTTGCGCGCGAGCGCCGCAAACGGACCGCTTGCCGAGGAGGAAGCGTTCATGGCCGCCTGTGCTTGCGGCGATGAGGCCGGGGCCGAACGCATCCGCGCGCGACGACCCGACCTGCCCGGCACGCTTTCGGCGGTGCAGTTGCGGTTGCTGCCGGACTTCGCCGCCGAAGGCAACGATGTAGCGGTAAGGCTGATGATCAGGCTTGGCTGGCCCATAGCCGTACGCGGTGGCGACTGGCATGCGTCGGCCCTCAATCTGGCGGTGTTTCGCGGCGACGCCGGATTGACGCGCTTCCTGCTCGAACATGGGGCGAATTGGACCGAGCAACATGGCTATGGCGACAACGCCTGTGGCTCGCTGTCCTGGGCCTCTTGCAATGAGCCGGTCGAAGGCGGCGACTGGTCAGGCTGCGCGCGCGCCCTGCTCGACCACGGCATGCCGCGCGCGAAGGCGGATCAGGATGATGGAGATTGGGTCTTGATCGACGGGCGGAGAAAACGATTCTCCGACGAGGTCAGCGAAGTTCTGCTGGACGGCGCGTGACGCGCATTCTTGACGCGAACCACCCTACTCGATCGGGCGGCCCGTCATCGCGGTGAGCTCCTTCACCAGGCGGTCGGACATCTGTCCGGTCACGAGCAGCTTGCGATCGCGTTCGAATTTTGTGATCGCAGCCTGGGTATCGGCGCCGACGGCGCCGGTCGGCTTCAACTGGCCGTAGCCATATTCGGTGAGCGCGCGCTGCACCGAGGCGACGCGGCGGGCGCCGGCGGATTGCGACGAAGCCGGGATCGACGCCGGCGGGCGCATCACATGGGACGGCGCGGCGGCAGCAAGGCTCGGCGGCTTGGCCGCCGGCGTTGCAACGCTGGAAGCGGCTGCGGGAGCCGGGCTGGTGGACTTGACCACCAGATTGGTCATCGGGTCAGTCGATTTGGGATCGACGTTCCTGGCCTCAACTGGCTTCGCTTCCACCGGTGCGGGCTCTGCGGGGCGCACGGCGAGTTCAACCGGGCGCGAACGCGGCAGCGGGTTCGCAGCGACCGGCGCAGGCAGCGTCACGACCGAACCGAACATCGGCGACGGATGACGGCCGGCCTGAAGGAACAGCGCATTGGTGAGGATGGCGCCAATAGCGGCAACGGCCAGCGCGCCGGCCAGCACGTCCTTCGGACTGTGCAGGAGCATGCGCATCGCAAACCCGCGCTCCTCGTCGGCGTCGACCGCCACGGCCTTCGCGCCACGTCGGCGGCGCGGCATCTCGTCGTCTTCGATCATTCGCTTAGGCACTTTTCTTCACCTGATGGGCTTGGTCTTGTAATCCCGATCGCAGCGCCGGCTTCAGCGTCGCGACATTAGTTAACGGCACTTCTGCCGGCGGCTGCGTGAAGGAAAGCGGCAGGGCCACGGTCACCGTGGTTCCCTCGCCGACCTTGCTCTGCACGTTGATCTCGCCATGGTGCAATCCGACCAGACCCTTCACGATCGACAGCCCGAGCCCAGTGCCTTCGTGCTTGCGCTGATAGGTCTTGCCGGCCTGGAAGAATGGATCGCCGATCCGCTTGAGGTCGTCGGGCGCGATGCCGACGCCGGTATCGGTGACGCGCAACATCAGGCGCGATCCCTCGACCGCGGCCGTGACCGTGACACTGCCGCCGCGCTCGGTGAATTTGATGGCATTGGCGACCAGGTTCAGCGCGATCTGCTTGAATGCGCGCGGATCGCCGGTCATGACCGGCAGATCTTCCGGCGCGGGGGTCGTGAGATCGACGCCATTTTCGCGCGCCTTGAGCGCCAACAGGTTGCAGCAATGCAGCAGCGCTTCACGTGGCGCGAACG
>JACDAG010000760.1 GCA_013695565.1 Bradyrhizobium sp. | reverse complement strand
GACTGTAACTGCCTCCAGCCCGGAGGAACAAAGAACCGATTCGGATTCACTCCACGTGCGCGGTTCGGCGAGCGCGCCGGCGACGTTGGAGATCTACGGAGACTTTCAATGCCCTTCCTGCGCGTTGACTTCTGCCGTCATCGGCACCTTGGAGAAGGATTACGGACCGCGCCTGCGCGTGATCTTTCGCGAATTCCCCCTCGCGATGCACGAGCATGCACTGGAGGCGGCGATGGCGGCGGAAGCGGCCGGTTTGCAAGGACAATTCTGGGAGATGCACGACATGCTTTATCAATATCAAGAGGTCTGGAGCAGGGCGTCCAAGCCCGGGCGATTTTTTAATACCTATGCGCAGTCGCTTGGCCTGGAGGTCGAGCGGTTCGGTGCCGATGCAAATTCGGATCAGACAAGAGCGCGGATCATGGCGGAAGGCGCAGCCGGTCAGGCGCGTGGCGTGAGGAATACGCCGACGATTTTTGTTAACGGCGTCGAAATTCGGGGCGTCTTCACCCGGGACAACCTCCAAGCGGCGATCGATGCGGCGCTCGCCGGAAAAAAGAAGAGCTGACCTTGCCCTCTCACGCCAGCAGTTCCGCGAAAAGCAAGACGCCGCCCGCTCCGGGCAGCGGGAGTCGAGTTGTCTACGTCGTCATGGCGTTGATCGCGCTGTGCGGGCTGGCCGACGCCACGTTCCTGACGGTGATGCATCTCACGGGAGATGACTCGCTTTGTGGCCCGTCGTCGGGCTGTTCGACCGTGCTAAGCAGCGCCTATGCTTCAGTTCGCGGGATTCCGACGGCTGCTTTTGGAATCGTGGCTTACTTCGCCGCATTTAGTGCGGCGGTCTGCTCAGCATTCGGTTACCCCAAGGCTCGAGGTTTTCTTGCCTGCACCGTCGCGGTAATGTTCCTGGCGACGTTAGGCTTCCTCTATTTGCAGGCTTTCGTCCTCCATGCGTTTTGCCCATTTTGCCTGCTTTCAGCCGCGCTGACGTTTCTGCTCGCGGGCATTATCGTCGCGACGTTGCCGGCTCGTTAAGACCGAATATGACGAATTTGTAAGACAAAAGTCGTCGTTGAATGATTTAGAAATTGATAGCCTCCATAACAGGTAAAAGGGTTCTTTTGCCGTACCACAACATAAAAAAATACATGAAAAAAAAGTCAGCTTCTCGAAGCGCGTTCTTTAATCTGCGCGTTTTATTCGGTTTCGTGCTCAGCTCGGTCGGTGTTTTTCTCGCGCTCATGAGTTTAAGCATCTACTCAAACTCGTCCGCCCTGGCGGCGGGAGCAAAACAGGGTCCCGGCGCCGTTGTTGGCGCCTCGTACCATAACGACGTCTCACCCGCGTTGCGCGACCAGCCTGCCTGGCCAGTTCAAGCCAAGCAAGAGCACGAGGCGAATCTGAATCCATTGGTTTTCAATGACCACAAGGACAGCCCTGACCTAGTCGTCGATAAGGGAAGGATGCTGAGCCAGCTCGCGCCCAGCATACCGGCGCCCATCCTCAACTTCGCTGGCATCTCATTCCCTGGCGTCGGCTGCAACTGCGCGCCCCCCGATACCAATGGCGAGGTAGGAACCACGCAGTATGTGCAGATGGTGAACACAGGCTATCAGGTTTTCAACAAGGCCACCGGCGCTTCAGTGCTGGGACCAAATAGCATCGAGTCAGTCTGGGCTGGCTTCGGCGGTCTCTGCCAGACTTCTGGCTTTGGCGACCCCGTTGTCGTCTTTGACCAAGTCGCTAGGCGCTGGGTCATCACCGAGTTCGCGGGGAGCAGTATCCCGACCGACTATTGCATCGCTGTCTCCACCACCGACGATGCCACCGGAACCTATAATCGTTATGGCTTCCACCTGGGCAGCAATTTCATCGACTATCCGCACATTGCCGTCTGGCCGGACGCTTACTACGTGAGCTTTAACATCTTCAACTCATCCGGCACCGCCTATCTCGGTCCTCAGCCCTTCGCCTTCGACCGGGCCAAAATGCTCGCCGGCACGCCAGCTACGTTCGTCACCTTCCCCCCTTTGGGCGGCAACGTCGCGCCGTTCTTACCCGCTGACTTGGACGGACGTAAGCTGCCGACCGCAGGTGCGCCGAACACGTATGTGGGTTGGCCTTCCTCGCGTGTTTACAACGTCTATCACTTCCACGTGGATTTTGGCACGCCGGCTAACTCGACCTTCGCCAAGTTCGCCACTCCGCCGGCGGCGGGCTTTACCCAGCTCTGCCCAGGCAACCGCAACTGCGTGCCTCAACTGGGCGGTCTCCCGGCCCAAGGGCAGGGGCTCGATGGGCTTGCTGACCGCTTGATGTTCCGTGTGGCTTACCGGAAGTTTCGCGACCACGAATCCTTGGTAGGAACTATACCGTTTCCTCAGGCGGCGTGGCCGGCGTGCGCTGGTTCGAGCTCCGCGGAGTGACGGCTGGACCAGTAACAGTGTTTCAAGAATCTACCTACCAGCCTGACACGACCTGGCGCTGGTTGGGCAGTATCGCGATGGACAGGCGAGGGAATATAGCGCTTGGTTTTAGCGCCTCGAGCCCGACCATCTTCCCGCAGATTCGCTACGCGGGACGGCTGGCGACTGATCCGCTGAACACGCTCGCTCAAGGTGAAGCTCATCTCTTCGACGGCACGGGTGCCCAGATCAACACCAGTAACCGTTGGGGCGATTACAGCGACATGACGGTGGATCCGATTGATGACAGCACCTTCTGGTACACCCAGGAGTACTACGACGCGACGAGCAGTTTCAACTGGCGCACGCGCATCGGCAATTTCAAATTCTGATTTGTCGGTCATCGCCTCCGGGAGTCGTCCAAACCGATTTCCGGCGGGAAATTAACAAACCGATTAAGAACCGGTTATAACTCAAGCGGCGCTCTTCGGCCGGAGCGACGGCAGCTGCGGCAGCCTTCTTTGAAGGTCGTGGCGGGAGGTTGCTGGCGGCATTGTCCTCCTCGAATGGGGCGTGAGTCTGGGGAGTGGCGAGGTCGGCGTTCTTAACCATGCCTTTGCCCTCGAGCAGTTCGAAGCCGCATTCTACGCTTTGGTCGCCAAATTATTTTACGGCGAGATTAGCTCGGGAGAGCGGCAGATTCTTACCGACATTCGCGCCCACGAGATCGCCCATGCCGACTTCTAACGCGCGGCCTGGGCAGCGCGGGAATTCCGACGCTACAGTTTGACTTCCAGGCGTGAACTTCGCCGACCGGATAAGCGTGCTGACCACCGCGCGCACCTTCGAGGATACAGGCGTGAGCGCCTACAATGGCGCGGGCCAGCTCCTCGTCGATCCGAAACACCTTACCACCACGAGACCACCAGCGGTCCCAAGTGCAAAGGAATGGAAGGCGTCATCGCGGAAGGCGCTGAGATGATCGAGGAAGACGCCGAGGATGAGGTGCGCGACGCCGGGCTCATCGCTGCGGGACAGCGGGGCCGAACGTTACGAGATGGCCGGCCACGGCACCGCGCGCACCTACGCAAAGCTGCTTGGCGACAGCGAAGGCGAGCAACTGTTGCAACAGACGCTCGATGAAGAAGCCGCCACCGACAAGAAGCTGACCCAGCTTGCCGAGAGCATCAACGTCGAGGCGCAAGAGCCCGCCTGACATAGCGGGTAAACAAACCCGAAACTGACCGCATCCTTCGTAAAAAAAGCGGAAAATGAAGCCGCCGGAGGACTGCTCCTCCGGCGCTAATCGCCCCATCTTGGCGTTCTTCAGGTTACCATAATGCTCGCCGGATCGCTCCAGCCACTATTTGCTTTCCCCGCGTTCTCCGTTTCCTGGATGGTATATTTCGATGACTCGCCCGAATTTCAGCGCCTTACCTGCCAAGTTCCCCCTCACTCTTGCTCAAGCTGCCGGACGACTGGTCCTGATTTTTTGCCGATTCGAACGCCGCGCGCGGCGCAAAGCTACCAATTCTACCTAGACC
>JACDAG010000750.1 GCA_013695565.1 Bradyrhizobium sp. | reverse complement strand
CGCTGAGCCAGGTCGTGACCGAATTTCAGAGCTCGGCCAACATGGCGTTTTCGATGTATGGCGGCCTGACCATGGGCGCGACCGCTGCATTGATGGTGCATGGCAAGCCCGAGCAGAAGAAGATGTTCGTGCCGAAGATGGTGGCCGGCGAGTGGGCCGGCACCATGAATCTGACCGAGCCGCAATGCGGCACGGATCTCGGCCTGCTCCGCACCAAGGCCGTCAAGCAGCCCGACGGCAGCTACAAGATATCAGGCACCAAGATCTTCATCTCCGCCGGCGAGCACGACATGGCTGACAATATCATCCATCTGGTGCTGGCGCGCATCGAAGGTGCGCCCGCGGGCATCAAGGGCGTCTCGCTGTTCGTGGTGCCGAAGGTGCTGGTCAATGCCGACGGCTCGCTCGGCGCACGCAACGGCGTGTCCTGCGGCTCGATCGAGCACAAGATGGGCATCCACGGCAATTCCACCTGCGTGATGAATTACGACAGCGCTACCGGCTGGCTGATCGGCGAAGAAAACAAGGGCATGCAGGGCATGTTCGTGATGATGAACGAGGCCCGCCTCGGCGTCGCCGTGCAGGGGCTGGCACAATCCGAAGTCGCCTATCAAAACGCGGCCGCCTATGCGCGGGAACGGCTGCAGGGCCGTTCGCTCACGGGACCGAAGGCGCCGGACAAGCCGGCCGATCCGATCATCGTGCATCCGGACGTGCGGCGCACGCTGCTGACGATCCGCGCCTTCAACGAGGCGGCCCGCGCCATGGTGGTGTGGACCGCGCTGAAGAGCGACGTCGCCCACCGCTCCTCCGACCCGAAGGATCGCCAGGAGGCCGACGACCACATGGGCTTGATGACGCCGGTCATGAAGGGCGTGATGACCGACGTCGGATTCTCCAACGCGGTGCTGGCGCAACAGATGTATGGCGGCCACGGCTACATCGCCGAACACGGCATGGAGCAGTTCGTGCGCGATGCGCGCATCGCCATGCTCTATGAAGGCGCCAACGGCATTCAGGCGCTCGATCTCGTCGGCCGCAAACTGCCGCGCGAAGGCGGCCGCGCCGTGATGGCGTTCTTCGGCGAGGTAGGGGCTTTCGCCAAGGAGCACGGCGGCAACGACGCCATGAAGCCGTTCGTGACGCCGCTCTCGACCGCGCTCGGCCATCTGCAGCAGGCCACCGGCTGGCTGATGCAGAACGCGCTCACCAAGCCCGACAATGCGGGTGCCGCCGCCACCGACTACATGCAATTATTCGGTCTCGTCGCCTTCGGCTACATGTGGGCAAAGATGGCCAAGGTGGCCCAGGACAAGATTGCAGCGGGGAGTGCGACGCCCTATCTGAGCACCAAGCTCGTGACCGGCCGCTTCTTCATGGAGCGGATGTTGCCGGAAACGACGGTGCATCTTGCGCGCATCCAGACCGGAAGTGCGACCACCATGGAATTGGCGGCGGAAGCGTTCTGACGTGCGCGAATGGCGAGTAGCGAATGGCGAGTGGTAATTACTGCATTCGCCACTCGCTATTCGCCATTCCTTCGAATGTTCTGAAATCCTCTGGCTTGAGCAGGGCCGAGACTGAACCGGGAGAAAACAATGCCTGAGGCATATATCTACGATCACGTTCGCACCCCGCGCGGTCGCGGCAAGGCCGACGGCTCGCTGCATGAAGTGACCGCGCTGGCGCTCGCCACCGTGCCGCTGCGGGCGTTGAAGGAGCGCAACAATCTCGCTGTCGATGTCGTCGACGACGTCGTGCTCGGCGTGGTCGATCCGGTCGGCGAGGCTGGCTCGGACATCGCGCGCTTTGCGGCGCTCAAGGCCGGTCTCGGCCAGGCCGTCCCCGGCGTGCAGATCAGCCGCTTCTGTGCCTCCGGCCTCGACGCCGTGAATTTTGCCGCCGCCCAGATCATGGCCGGCCAGCATGACCTCGTGATCGGCGGCGGTGCCGAATCGATGAGCCGCGTCGGCATCGGCGCCTCCGGCGGCGCCTGGCCGATGGATCCCTCGATGGCGGTGCCGGCCTATTTCATGCCGCAGGGCGTCTCGGCCGACCTGATCGCGACCAAATACGGTTTCTCGCGCGATGATGTCGACGCCTACGCGGTGCAGAGCCAGCAGCGCGCCGCCAAGGCCTGGGATGAGGGCCGCTTCAAGAACTCCGTGGTGCCGGTGAAGGACATGAACGGCCTCACCATCCTCGCCAAGGATGAGCATATGCGGCCGACCACGACGATGCAGTCGCTCGGCCAGTTGCAGCCGGCGTTCGTGGCGATGGGCCAGATGGGCGGTTTCGATGCGGTGGCGATCCAGTCGCATCCCGAAGTCGAACGCATCAACTACGTGCACCATGCCGGCAACTCCTCAGGGATCGTCGACGGCGCCGGCGCGGTGCTGCTCGGCAGCAAGGAAGCCGGGGCCAAGCACGGCCTGAAGGCGCGCGCGAAAATCCGCGCCTTTGCCAATATCGGCTCGGAGCCCGCGATGATGCTGACCGGTCCGGTCGACGTCACCGAGAAGCTGTTCGAACGTTCAGGCATGAAGAAGTCGGACAT
>JACDAG010000732.1 GCA_013695565.1 Bradyrhizobium sp. | reverse complement strand
AAGTCTTGCAGGCCGACAATGCGACGATGCCCTGGTATCCGGCCTCGGTGACCAAGATCATGACGGCCTATATGACGCTGAAGGCCGTCAAGGAAGGTCGCCTGACGCTCGAAGGCCTGCTGACCGTCTCGCCGGTCGCGGCCTCGCAGTCGCCCTCGAAGATGGGTTTCAAGCCGGGCACGCAAGTCACCGTCGAAAACGCGCTGGCGATGATGATGGTGAAGTCGGCCAACGACATGGCCGTGGTGCTCGCCGAGGGCGTCGGCGGCTCGGTCGACGGCTTCTCGGGGATGATGAACGCGACCGCGCAGCGGCTCGGCATGACGCAGACCAGCTACGTCAATCCGAACGGCCTGCCCGCCGAAGGCCAGATCACCTCGGCGCGCGATCTTGCGATCCTGGCGCGCGCCGTGATTCGCGATCTTCCCGAATACGAATATTTCATGCACATCCCCGCGATCCGTTTCGGCCGCCGCACCACCAACAATTTCAACAAGCTGATCGGCCGCTATCCCGGCGCCGACGGCTTCAAGACCGGCTTCATCTGCGCCTCCGGATACAATTTGGTGGGATCGGCGACGCGCAACGGCAAGCGGCTGATCGCGGTGGTGCTCGGCTCGACCTCCGGCCAGGCGCGCGCGGTGCGCGCAGCACAACTGCTCGAGCGCGGCTTTGCCAGCAACGGACTGGGCTGGTTGCGCCCCGCGCTCGGCACCGTCGACAATCTGGTGCCGATCGATGCGACGCCGCCGAATTTGCGCGACGACATGTGCAACGGCAAGCGCAAGCGCCCCGCCACCGACGAGGACGAAGATGCGACGCTGGCTTCCGCCAGCACGTCAGAAAGCCCGGTGGCGTTCTTTGCCGCCGGACTGCAGGCGCCGATGGCCAAGCCCTCGGAATTGCTCGCGGCTTCGTACACGGCTGGCGAACCCATGGTCGTTTACACGGGCCCCAAGAGGACCGGCGCCGCCTTGATCGCCGCCGTGGCCGCGGATGACCAAAAGCAGACCACGCGCCGCGGGAAGAAGTCGCGAGTCGCGGCGAAGAAGCCGGACGCGGACAAGCCCAAAACCGCGGCCAGGACGGAAGCGAAGACCGAAGCCAAATCCGACAAGCCGACCGCCAAACCGGCCGCCGCCGTCCGGCATGCCCACGCCAAGCCGGAAGCCGCGGCAAAGCCGGCCGCCAAGCCCGCTGCAAAACCCGCCGCCTCGGCTGAGAAGCCGGCTGCAAAGCCGGCCAAGCCCAAGGCGGCCGCAAAACCTAAAAGCGAAACCAAGCCGGCTGGTTAACGGGGCCGCGAAGCTGCAAATTTAAGCGGTTTTCGCCCGTTCCAGGCGCGAACTTTCGATTCCCAATGCGTCGATAGCGCGCAGCCGCTTGCCATCGGCGGCGGCATTCTCAATACTGCCCAAAACAAGGCATCCCGGCCCAAGAATTCGAGAAATCGGGAACTAACCAGAGGGGAAATACCATGGAGCGGATCTGGCTCAAGCAATATCCGGCCGGCGTGCCCGCCGATATCGACGTCACCCAGTATTCGTCGCTCGTCGAGTTGCTGGAAGAGAGCTTCAAGAAGTTCGCCGACCGCAAGGCGTTCATCTGCATGGACAAGTCGATCAGCTACCGCGACCTCGACGAGATGTCGGCAGCGCTCGGCGCCTATCTGCAGAGCAAGGGCATGCAAAAGGGCGCCCGAGTCGCATTGATGATGCCGAACGTGCTGCAGTATCCGGTCGCGACCGCGGCCGTGCTGCGCGCCGGCTATTCGGTCGTCAACGTCAATCCGCTCTACACCCCGCGCGAACTCGAGCACCAGCTCAAGGATTCCGGCGCCGAGGCGATCGTGGTGCTGGAGAATTTCGCCACCACCGTGCAGCAGGTGATCGCCAGGACCGCGGTCAAGCATGTGATCGTCGGCAGCATGGGCGACCTGCTCGGCTTCAAGGGCGTGATCGTCAATCTGGTGGTCCGCAAGGTCAAGAAGATGGTGCCGGCCTGGTCGATCCCGGGCTCGGTCTCCTTCAACGACGCGCTGGCCGCCGGCCGCAGCCTCAAGCTCAACAAGCCGAAGCTGACGCTCGATGACGTCGCTTTCCTGCAATATACCGGCGGCACGACCGGCGTTTCCAAGGGTTCGACGCTGCTCCATCGCAACATCCTCGCCAACGTGCTGCAGAACGATGCCTGGCTGCAACCGGCGCTGAAGAAGCCGCCGCATGTCGACGAACTGTTCATCGTCTGCGCGCTACCGCTCTATCACATCTTCGCGCTGACGGCGTGCTTCCTGCTCGGCGTCCGTGCCGGCGGCGTCAATTTGCTGATTCCGAACCCGCGCGACATGGCCGGCTTCATCAAGGAGCTCGCGAAATATCAGGTCAACAGCTTCCCGGCCGTGAACACGCTGTACAACGGGCTGCTGAATTCGCCGGGCTTCGACAAGCTCGACTTCTCCAAGCTGAAGACCTCGTTCGGCGGCGGCATGGCGACGCAAAAGCCCGTCGCCGAGAAGTGGCTGAAGGTGACCGGCTGCGCGCTGTCGGAAGGCTACGGCCTGTCCGAGACCTCGCCGACATTGACCTGCAATCCCGCCGACACCGACCAGTTCTCCGGCTCGATCGGCATTCCCGTGCCCTCGACCTATCTCTCGATCCGCGACGACGACGGCAAGGAAGTGCCGCTCGGCGAGCCCGGCGAGATCTGCGCCAAGGGCCCGCAGGTGATGATCGGCTACTGGCAGCGACCGGAAGAGACCGCGAATGTGATGACCGCGGACGGCTTCTTCCGCACCGGCGACATCGGCATCATGGACGAGCGGGGCTACACCAAGATCGTCGACCGCAAGAAGGATATGATCCTGGTCTCCGGCTTCAACGTGTATCCGAACGAGATCGAGGAAGTGATCGCCAGCCATCCGGGCGTGCTGGAATGCGCCGTGATCGGCGTCCAGGATGCGAAGTCGGGCGAAGCGGTCAAGGCCTTCATCGTCAAGAAGGACCCGAACCTGACGCCTGAAGAAGTGATCAAGTTCTGCGGCACGCAGCTCACCGGCTACAAGGTGCCCAAGCAGATCGAGTTCAGGGCCGATCTGCCCAAGACCAATGTCGGCAAGATCCTGCGTCGCGAACTGCGCGATGAAAAGAAGGCCGCGGCCTGAGCATAGAAACGGCGCGAGCGTCCGATCATGTCTGACGCTCGCGACACGACACCGGCCGATATCCTGAATTTCTGGCGCGAAGCCGGCCGCGACCGCTGGTACAAACGCAACGACGCGTTCGACGCCGAAGTGCGCGAACGCTTTTCCGAGCTGTGGCGGAAGGCCGCCGCGGGCGAATTATCTTCCTGGGAAACCACCGATGACGGCGCGCTGGCGCTCACCATCGTGCTGGACCAGTTTCCCCGCAACATGTTTCGCAATGATCCGCGGACCTATGCGACTGACAGGCAGGCGCGCGACGTCGCCACCCGCGCCATCGACCGCAGCACGGATGCGCGTATCGACCCGGTCCTGCTCGAATTCCTCTATCTGCCGTTCATGCATTCGGAGCATTTGCCCGACCAGCTGCGCTGCATCGCGCTGTTCGGCGGCACGGCCAATACCGAAAACAAGCAATATGCCGAGCATCACGCCGACATCATCCGCCGGTTCGGCCGCTTTTCGCACCGTAACCGCATCCTGGGGCGCGAGACGACGCCCGAAGAACAGGCATTCCTCGACGCCGGCGGCTTTACCGGCTGATGACGGAACAGTGAACGCGGGGCGGCATTGCCGTTTCCGTGACACCGAATATTGTGCCGGTCATCCGCCCGGTCTAAGACCTATCCGCACATTGAGGGAGAATTGACGATGACGATCCAAGTTGGCGACAAGCTGCCGGAAGCCAAGTTTCGCGTGATGACGGCGGAAGGTCCGCAGGTCAAAACCACCGACGATATTTTCAAGGGCAAGAAGGTCGCGCTGTTCGCGGTGCCCGGCGCCTATACCGGCACCTGCCACAAGATGCATCTGCCCAGCATTTTCCTCAACGCCTATGCCATCAAGGAAAAGGGCGTGAACTCGATCGCGATCGTCTCGGTCAACGACGCCTTCGTGATGAACGCCTGGAAGCGCGACACCGACCAGCGCGACGAAGCCACGTTCCTGGCCGACGGCAATGCCGATTTCACCAAGGCGATCGGCATGGAGCTCGACGCCTCCGGCAACGGGCTCGGCATCCGCTCCAAGCGCTATTCGATGCTGGTGGAAGACGGCGTGGTCAAGAAGCTCAACCTCGAGCCCGCCCCCGGCAAGGTCGAAGTCTCCGGCGGCGATACGCTGCTGGGGCAGCTGTAAGCCATTCGTCATTGCGAGCGAAGCGAAGCGAAGCAATCCATGGCGCGGCATAGCGGATAGATGGATTGCTTCGTCGCTTCGCTCCTCGCAATGACGGCAGTACTAGACAAAGCTGTAATCGCCCGGCTTGACCGGGCGACCCAGTACGCCGCGGCCTCTCGACCTTTCAAAACCGTCTCTGGAATACTGGATCGGCCGCCTTCCCGGGCGATGACAGTTGTGGGTGGCGCTACTACGCCTTCAGCCTTGCCATCGCGACGCCGTCGCGGGCCAACTGATCGGCGCGTTCGTTTTCGTCGTGGCCGGCGTGGCCCTTGATCCAGTGCCAGCGCACCTCATGCGCCTTCAGCGCGGCGTCGAGGCGCTGCCACAAATCGACATTCTTGACCGGCTTCTTGTCCGAGGTGCGCCAGCCGTTCCGCTTCCAGCCATGGATCCACTCCGTGATCCCCTTGCGCACATATTGGCTGTCGGTGGTGAGGTCGACGATGCAGGGTTTCTTCAGCGCTTCCAGCGCCGAGATCGCCGCCATCAGCTCCATGCGGTTGTTGGTGGTGTGGGCTTCGCCGCCCTTCAATTCCCTTTCGGTGTCGCCGAATTTCAGGATCGCGCCCCAGCCGCCCGGCCCGGGATTGCCGGAGCAAGCGCCATCGGTGTGAATGGTGACCGAGGGTGAACTCACGCCACC
>JACDAG010000729.1 GCA_013695565.1 Bradyrhizobium sp. | reverse complement strand
GGCTCAGCTACACCGTCACGGTGGCGCAGGCTGGCTCGTACAATCCGGTGGCGCGGGCGGCGCCGGGTCCCAACGGCGGGTCGATCCAGTTCGCGTTCGATGGACAGGCGTTGGGCACGCTGACCGTGACAGGCACGGGCGTATGGCAGAGCTGGAAGGACGTTTCCGGGCCGAGCATGACGCTGGGCGCTGGAACCCATATCCTGCGCCTGAGCTTCTCGGGCAGCGGCGGCGGGCTGTTCAACCTCAACCGCGTGCGCTTCTCCTCCAGCGAGCCCGTCGTCCTGTCGAGCTTCACGCTGATCAACGCGGCGACGGACCGGCCGGTGGCGGGCTATGACCCGATCCCGCAGAACGCCGTAATCGATCTCGACGCCCTTGGTCTCAGCTCCATCTCGCTGCGCTTCAATTCGACCGGGACTGTCGGCAGTGTGCGCTTCGGGCTCGATGCCAACTCCAACCATCGCGTGGACAACGGCGCTCCGTTCTCCCTCGCGGGGGACAGCGGCGGCGACTACGCCCCGTGGGCGTTCACGACCGGATCACATACGGTGTCCGCAACTCCTTACTCGAAGGCAAACGCGTCCGGCAAGGTCGGTTCGCGTCAATCGGTGACATTCACGCTGATGCGCGCTCCGGTCGGCAGCGGCTGACAAGCGGGCCACGCCGCACGTTCGATCGGCTCGTGCTTCTATCTGCAGTACTCGGCACGACCGCGCAGATGTCTGCCTGACCCTACATCTACGGGCACTGCCGAAGGATGAGCGCTGGTTGGCTGGGCGAGGCGCCATGGAGGCAAGCGGCGACCGACCCAGCCAGAGCAATCCCGAGGTCAGGAGGGTTGTCCGCTTCCTGCCTGGCCGCGGTAATCGGCCGCCACCACTCGGATCATCGCCAGTTACGAAGCGACCACCGGCATGTTGCGCGCGCGTCGCCGAGGCGCTCGCTTAAGGTCGGGTCCAGACCGGATCGCGTAGCCAGAAAGCGATGGAACTGATCGAGTGGTCGAGATGACGCGCGCCGCCGCCTGGGCTAAGTCGAACGGGAGCCGGCGAGATCGTTCCTGGCCTCGGCATTGCTCGATCGAGCGCGCTCCCCGAATCAAACGATGAAGGGAGAGCGGGAAACGCATTTCATAATCGATGGGCAGGCGTTGAATCGACACACTCGGCGAGGATCCGACATAGCGGCCCGAGCTTGGATGGCTTCACGCCGGGACTCGGGAAAAACAGTAAAAATCGCGCAAGGTAGTCCAGGATATCGGCTTCCATAGCGAAATGCCCGAGGGCCACACACACACCGAAGATGCATTCATCGATGGACCTCTCGCAACGCCGATGTTTCGAGCATTTTGAGGTCCATGAATCCCTTCGCCAATATTCATGCGACCGCCATCTCCGGCGTCGTTCTCATCATCGCGACCTCCGCCCAGGGGTTCGGCGCAGTGTACTGCGTCGACGCCGCATCCGGGTCGGATGGCAATCCTGGCACGAGCGCGGCGCCTTGGCGATCGCTCACCAAGGTGAATGCGGTCCAGGCCTCTTTGCAGCCGGGCGACAGCGTGCTGCTGCGCCGCGGAACGACCTTTGCCGGACCGCTGCTGACGTCGGCCTCGGGTTCGGCTGGTTTGCCGATCACCTATGGCGCTTACGGTGACGGCGCCAAGCCGGTGATTACCGGTCTGGTGTCGGTGACGTCCTGGACCTCGGTGGGTGGCGGCGTATTCGAAGCCACGGTGCCATCGGCTCCGGCGGCGACGCGGGTGGTTGTCCTGGATGGCGCGGTCACCGCGAAAGGCCGGTATCCCAACCGTGGAACCGGAAACGGTGGTTACCTCGTCATCGATTCCAGTTCGGGGCCGAACTCGCTCACTGATGATGCCCTCGCTTCGATGTCGAACTGGACGGGCGCCGAGGTCGTCATCCGCAAGAACCGCTGGATCGTCGATCGCTATGTCATCAGCAGCCACGCCGGAAGCACCCTGACCTTCACCAATGACAACGGCTACAATCCCGAGTCGGGTTACGGCTACTTCATCCAGAACGACACGCGGGTGCTTGACCAGGCCGGTGAATGGTGCTTCAACGGCTCGACCAAACAGCTGCGCATGTACAACGGCGCATCGGCGCCAGGCCGGGTCGATATCGCGGCGGTCGAAAACGTCGTCGTCCTCTCCGGCCGCCACGACATCATCCTCGACAACGTCGCCATCAGCGGCGGCCACGGCGCCGGAATCGTCGCCGACAACGTCGCTGCCATCACGGTGCGCAATTGCGAAATGCGCCTGAACTACCAGGCCTTGTCCGGCACCAGCATCAATGGCTTGACCATCGAGGACACCACCATCGACAGCACCACCAACAACGGGGTGGCTCTGACCGATGCCAGCAATTGCATCGTGCGACGGGTCAACGTCAGCCGGACCGGCCTGTTCGCTGGCAATGGCGGCAATGGCGATGGAACCTACACCGGCATCAACTTCTATCGCGGCAGCGGCAACCTCATCGACAACTTCGTCATCACCGACACCGGCTACACCCCGATCACCTTCCAGGGCAGCGACTTCACCATCTCCAACGGTTTCATCGACCGCTACGCCTTGACCAAGGACGACGGCGGGGCGATCTATTGCTGGGATGGCGGCAACATCGGTTACTTCAACCGGCGCATCTTCAACAACATCGTGCTCGATGGCATCGGTTCACCCGGCGGCACCCGCCAAAGCTTCTCCTGGTGCGCCTACGGCATCTATCTCGACGACGGCACCAACAACGT
>JACDAG010000685.1 GCA_013695565.1 Bradyrhizobium sp. | reverse complement strand
GGTTCGCTTCGCGCCCCGGAATGACGTGGTCAAGCGTCCTTTTTCCGCTATGGTTGCCCCTGTCGCAGTGGCCAGAGAGCCGCGCGAGGAGGACGTACCATGGACGACATCGGCCGCAAATCGGGCCATCTGATGCTGATCACGCCGGAACGCGTGTTCTATGCCGGCCTGCTCGGCCGGCCGCGGGAACGTTGCTCCGGTGCGTTCAACATCTATGTCGCGATCGAGGACGGGCTTTGGCTCACGACATCGAATGGCCGCAAGTGCCACGCCGAGATGGTCGCCGTGCTGCCGAACACAGCGCATACCATCGCCAGCGATTATCGTTCGGTGCTGAGCATCGTGATCGAGCCGGAGAGCGTGTGTCCCGGCGTGCTCGAAGACCTTGCCGCGCGGCTGTCGGGTCCTGAAGGCGCTATATTCGCCGACCGCATTCGCGCCGCCTATCGCGAACTGCGCGAGCGTCATGTGGGCGAGGATTTCTCAAGCGCCGAATTCGATTCCCTCTGTCTTGGCGAAGCCCTGCCGCAGCGCGTGCTCGATCCGCGCGTGGCCCGCGCGATCTTGCAGATCGGCAGGTTCTGCGGCGAACCGGTGACGGCTGCGAGCTGTGCCGCCGAGGCCGGGCTGTCGCCGTCGCGTTTCCTGCATCTGTTCAAGGAAGAGACCGGAATTTCGTTTCGTTCGTTCCGCGCCTGGAAGCGGGCGCGGCATTTGCTGCATTTCGCCAACCAGGACATCAATCTCGCGCACCTCGCGCAGGACATCGGCTATCCCGATTCCACGCATTTCAGCCACTCGATCCGCCGCTTCTACGGCCTGAAGCCGCGCGCGATCTTTTCCGGCTCGCGCGATCTGGCGATCTACAGCAGCGACCGCGCCGGCAATAGCGGGTTGACGCAAGAAGCGGGCTGATGCGGCACGCATGATCGTCCGCGCATGATCCGGAAAAGTGTGAAGCGGTTTCCGAAGAGATCATGCGCAAGACAAGGGCGATTTCCGCCAACCTCTGAAGGCTGATCCATGAGCGACAAGGCCGTCATTACCTGCGCGCTGAACGGCGTGTTGACTGACCCGAAACAGCACAATGTGCCTGTCACGCCCGAGCAGATGGCGCGCGAGGCCAGGGCCGCGTTCAACGCCGGCGCCAGCATCATGCACATCCATCTGCGCCAGCAGGAGCCCAACAAGGGCCATCTGCCGTCGTGGGACGTCAGCGTCAGCAGAGAAATCCAGCAGGCGGTGCGCGAGGCCTGTCCCGGCGTCATCATCAACCATACCACCGGCACGTCAGGCCCGAATTACCGAGGCGCGCTCGATTGCGTGCGCGAGACCAGACCCGAGATCGCGGCCTGTAATGCCGGCTCGTTGAATTACCTCAAGGTGAAGTCCGACAATACCTGGGCCTGGCCGCCGATGATGTTCGATAACGCGGTCGAGAAGGTACAGGATTATCTCGACGTGATGAAGGTCGCCGGCACGATCCCGGAGTTCGAGTGCTTCGACGTCGGCATCGTGCGCTGCGTCGGCATGTACCGGCAGACCGGGATGTATGCAGGGCCGCTCGAATATAATTTTGTGATGGGCGTCGCATCCGGCATGCCGGCCGATCCGGATCTGCTGCCGATCCTGCTCAAACTGAAACTGCCGGAATCGCACTGGCAGGTCACCGCGATCGGCCGCGCCGAAATCTGGCCGCTGCACCAGCGCTGCGCCGATCTTGGCGGTCATTTGCGTACCGGGCTCGAAGACACGTTCTATCTGGCCGATGGCGCCAAGGTGACTTCCAATGGCCAGTTGATCGAGGCGATCGCGGCTTGCGCGCGCAGAGCGGGCCGCGAGATCGCCAGCCCCGCCGAAGCACGGCAGATTTTTGGAACGAGACATTGAGTTGTCATTCCGGGGCACGCGAAGCGTGAACCCGGAATCTCGAGATTCCGGGTCTGGTCCTCCGGACCATCCCGGAATGACGGAGCAAGTTTGTTAATGGCCATCCTCGAATCCACCATCGCCCCGAGCAGCACCGCCTACAAGGCCAACCGCGACGGCATGCTGGCGCTGATTGCGCGGATGCGGGCGCTGGAAGAGCGGACGCGGGCGGCCTCGGCCGCCGCCAAGGACCGCTTCCACAAGCGCGGACAATTGCTGCCGCGCGATCGCGTGGCGCTGGTGCTCGACCCAGGCTCCCCCTTTATCGAGCTGTCGACGCTGACGGGCTACATGTTCGACGTGCCTGATGCCGACAAGAGCGTGCCCGGCGGCGGCTTGATTGCCGGGATCGGCTTCGTCGCCGGCATCCGCTGCATGGTCTCAGCCAATGATTCCGGCATCGACGCCGGCGCGCTGCAGCCTTACGGCCTCGACAAGACGCTGCGGGTGCAGGAACTGGCGCTGGAGAACAAGCTGCCTTACGT
>JACDAG010000661.1 GCA_013695565.1 Bradyrhizobium sp. | reverse complement strand
GCATCAAGCCATGGGGAAAGTTGAGGCTTCTCAGTTTATTCGATGCGCGCAAGGCTTGCTGCCAAGGGCCTCGATCAATCGATCGTCAACTTGGGGGTAATTGGGATGTTTTCTCTTCGCAGAACATTGGCAGCAGCGGCGCTGTCACTCGCAACGCTTCTACCGGCCACCTATGCCAGCGCTGCCGACATGGCGGTCAAGGCGCTCAAGCCGGTGGCCGAGGTGCCGGTCTTTTTCGTGATCGACGATCGGGTGTCCATCTCCTGGATGCCGAAGGGGACCGATCCCGGGATGTACACCGTCAACCCGAACGGCTCGGTCAACGGCACCACCGCCAAGCAGGTCTATTCATTCACCCATTTCGACGCCTGGGCCTACGGCACCAACTTCTTCACCATCTCGCTGTTCAAGTCGGGCCATAACGATCCCGCGTCGCCCTGCGTCGCGCCCGGCGTGACCATCACCGGCGGCCTCGCGGACTGCGCCGGCACGTCGGAAATCTACGGCCTGTTCCGCTCGACCTTCGGCTTCAACGAGATATTCAACACCAAGGCCTTCACCATGGGGCCGCTGCGCAATGTGTCGTTCGAAATCGGCATGGACGCCAACACGCAAAACAACTTCCTGGCGCCCGCCAAGCGCGACGTCGTCGCCGGTCTGCAGTTCGCCTTCGATCTGCCTTACAAGGGCTATGTCAACGTGGCCCCGTTGATGTATTGGGAATATTCCAACCACAACGCGTTCACCCAGTGCGGTCTGTTCGGTGCCGGCGTCGCCGGTGTCACCTGCAACTCCGACGGCAACGTCTCCTACCGGCCGACGTGGGCGGTCGAAGTCAATTACTACATGGATCTCGGCTTCCTGCCGCCTTCGATGCAGTACTTCTCGATCAGCGGCCGCGCCGGCTGGTATGGACCGAAGGGCGATTCCAACGGCCTGCCTGCACTCTCAGGCGTCGGCCGGTTCTCTACGGCGTCCAAAACCGAGCTCAACAGCGAACCGATCCGTCTGACGTTCGACGCCAGCAAGGCCTTCATGGGCCCGAAATATTCGCACTTCGTCGACGTCTGGGTCGCCTATCGCTACTGGCAGAACAAGTTCGGCCTCGACCACAATGCGATGGCCGGCGTCTGCACGCTCGCCGCCAACGGCCAGAGCACCAACTCCTGCACCGAGTCGACCGTCTATGGCGGCGTGACCGTGAAGTTCTGATCACCTGATTTGCTCCGCAGGTGAAAGCGATGGCGTCGCGATGTTCCCGCGGCGCCATTTTCTTTTGCATCCTCAGACGAACCGCATATGCAGGCCCGTAGGATGGGTAGAGCGCAGCGATACCCATCAAGGCCGCCAAGAAAGATGATGGGTTTCGCTGCGCTCTGCCCATCCTACAATCTGAATAGTTATTGCTCCCACACCCCGGCATGAACTGCCGCCGCCTCGTCCTCCAGCAGCGGTCCCACCACTTCGGTCGATCGCTGCCCGCCGCCAAAAACTTCCCGGCACGGCAAATCGAGGGTTGGGTTTTCCGGGTGGTTGCCGGTCAATTCCCGCAAGCGGTGTTCGCTGAGGCCGTAGACCAGCCGGCCGATGCCGACCCAGTAGATCGCGCCGGCGCACATCGCGCAGGGCTCGGCGGAGGAATAGAGCGTGGCGCCACGCAGGACATTGACGTCGATCGTGGTGCAGGCCTGCGTCGCCAGCAGCCGTTCGGCATGCGCGGTGCCGTCACGGGACGGCATGTACCCGTTCTCGGCCTCGAGCAGCACCTTGCGGTTTTGATCGACGAGCAGGGCGCCGAAGGGATGGTTGCCATGGGTCATGGCGCGGCGGGCGACGTCGAACGTTCGTCGCAGGAAATGCGCGTCGAGTTCCGATGAGCTGAGCGCGAAAATATCGACCATCAGTTTCCTAGTGCCCCGCCATGTGCCGCCCGATTTCGGTGAGATCGGCCTCGCTGGCGCGGGCTTCATGGACGAACTGTCCATGGAACATCACGACCAGACGATCCGACAATTCAAGGAGTTCGTCGAGGTCCTCGCTGACCAGCAGCACCGCGGCGCCGCGGTTGCGGGCGGCCATGATCTCGGCGTGGATCTGGGCGACGGCGGCGAAATCGAGGCCAAAGCAGGGATTGGCGGCGATCAGTACCTCGACCTCGCCGCCGAGTTCGCGCGCCAGCACGGCGCGCTGCACATTGCCGCCCGACAGCGCCGAGATCGGCGTGTCCGGCGAGCGGGTCTTGATCTTGTAGAGCCCGATCTTGCGCTCGGCGTCCCTGCGGAAGGCCGACTTGTTCAGCCACCAGCCCCTGCTGGCAAACGGGGCCCGGTCGAATTCGCGGAATGCGATGTTGTCGGCGACGCTCATGCTGCCGACGCAGGCGTTCTTCAGCGGCTCCTCGGGGAGGAGCGACATCTTGTGCCGCCGCATCTCCTCGCGGCTCGCAAAATAGAGATCGCCGCGAATACGAACCTCGCCGCTCTCGGCCTCGCGCTGGCCGGCCAGCACCTCGACCAGTTGCCGCTGGCCGTTGCCGGAGACGCCGGCAATGCCGACGATCTCGCCGCCGCGGACGGTGAGCGAGGCGTCGTGGACCGCGACCGCGCCGGCATCGTCGAGTGCATTCAGCCGGCTCAGTTCCAGCCTCGCCTCGCCCAATTGTCTGACGCGCGGCGGCTGCACCGTCAATTCTTCGGCGCCGATCATCATCCTCGCCATGCTGTCCGGCGTGAGATCGGCGACCTTGCCGTTGCCGGCGAGCTTGCCGCGGCGCAGGATCGTGACCTCGTCGGCGAACGCCATCACCTCGCGGAATTTGTGCGTGATCATCAGGATGGTCAGGCCGCCATGGACGACCATGTCGCGTAGCATGCCCAGCACCTCGTCGGCTTCGCCCGGCGTCAGCACCGAGGTCGGTTCGTCCAGGATGAGAAAGCGCCGCTTCAGATAAAGCTGCTTGAGGATTTCGCACTTTTGGCGCTCGCCCGCGGAAATATCGGAGACCCGGGCGTTGAGTGGCACCTTGAACGGCATCCGCGCCAGAAATGCTTCGAGCTCCTGCTTCTCCTTGGCCCAGTTGACGACAGCCGGAACGTCATCGCGCGCCAGCACCAGGTTTTCCGCGACCGTCATCGCCGGCACGAGCGTAAAGTGCTGATAGACCATGCCGAGTCCGAGCGCGTGCGCGTCCTTCGGGTTAGCGATCGCCTGCTCGCGGCCGCCGACCAGGATGTCGCCCTCGGTCGCGTGGTAATAGCCCATGATGCATTTCACCAGCGTGCTCTTGCCGGCGCCGTTCTCGCCGAGCAGCGCATGGAACGAGCCCGGCCTTACCTTGAGCGCGACATTGTCGAGCGCGAGGAAGTCGCCGAACTTCATCGTCACCGCGACCGCGTCGACGCCGAGCGGGCCTTCGGGCAGCGGCGTTTCGCCGATGATCACGACAGCGCCCCGATCAGCGCGCTCGAGGTCGCGACCGCGCCGAACACGCCGCCCTGCATCTTGATCATTTTCAGCGCATGCTCGTGGTTGCTCTTGTCGGTGGCGGCACAGCAATCCTCGATCAGCACGCATTCGAAGCCGCGGTCGTTGGCTTCGCGCATCGTGGTGTGGACGCAGACGTCGGTTGTGATCCCTGTCAGCACGAGGTTCTCGATGCCGCGCAGCCGCAGCATCAATTCGAGATCGGTGGCGCAGAACGATCCCTTGCCGGGCTTGTCGATGATGGGCTCACCGGGCAGCGGCGCCAGGTCGGGAATGATCTCCCAGCCGGCCTCGCCGCGCACCAGCACCCGGCCACACGGGCCGGGATCGCCAATCCCCGCACCGATCTGCCGCGAGCGCCACTGCTTGTTGGCGGGCAGGTCAGTGAGGTCGGGCCGATGGCCTTCGCGGGTGTGGATGATGTGAAAGCCCTGCGCGCGCATGACAGCGAGCAGTTTCTTGATCGGTTCGATCGGCGCGCGGGTCAGCGACAAATCATAGCCCATCTTGTCGACATAGCCGCCGACGCCGCAGAAATCGGTCTGCATGTCGATGATGATGAGTGCGGTGTTTTGCGGACGCAGGTCACCATTGTAGGGCCAGGCATAGGGCTCGGATGTGATGTAGCGATCGGGCATGGCTTTGCTCCCGTCTATCGCAGGGCTGTCCCGGGAAAAAATTCGCGAGTCGCAACAAACACTTGGGGCACAGTA
>JACDAG010000602.1 GCA_013695565.1 Bradyrhizobium sp. | reverse complement strand
GCGCAGACCGGTGTGGCGAACGCGAAGAAGCACGCGGCGAGAGCTGCTAGCCCGTCGCGAGTGTGTTTGACGGCGGTCATGGAAAACTCCGTCTGCGCAATTGTTAAAATAGCCTGCGCAGATTGCCCCATCAGCAGATGCAAGTCGAATCCCCTCTCAAAAGCCTTGCAACCCCGATTCAGCGCTTCGGGTCTTGGGAACAAGCCGGGCCGCGGAAGTGTTGTCGTTCCGGAGAGGAAAAGGGATCGACCATGACCGAGCCGGATGTTCGGAAAGGGATGCCGGCCGTCAAGCTGGATCGCGATGAATTCGAAAAGCGCTACCGCCGGCGGTTCGTCGATCCCGTGTTCGAGCCGTTGCAGCGTGAGCTCGACGCCATTATCGGCGCGGCATGGGATGCCTATAGTCATTCTCGAAAGGCGCCCGTGACGCGCAAGGCGGGCCCGGGCTTCGCCGATCCCGGCTACGAAATCTCGGTCGACTGGCTGGCGGCGCGCAACGCGATTTTGGCCGCACAGAGGCGCCACGACGATGAACGCGAACCCAAGCGTATTCTCATCATCAACGGTTCGTCGCGCAGCGAACATACCTGTCCAGGAGAGATGTCCAAGAGCTGGCGCCTCGTCAAACTCGCCGAGCCTGTCTTCTCCGGAATGGGATTTGCCGTCGATATCCTCGATCTGTCGAGGCTGACCTCGGAATTCGGCCGCCAGATACATCCCTGCAAATCCTGCGTTTCGACTTCGATGGCGCTCTGTCACTGGCCCTGCAGCTGCTACCCGAACTACTCGCTCGGGCAGACCGACGACTGGATGAATGAGATTTACCCGCTATGGGTCGCGGCCCACGGCATCCTGATCATAACGCCGGTGAACTGGTATCAGGCTCCGACCGGACTGAAAGCCATGATCGATCGGCTGGTCTGCGCCGACGGTGGCAATCCCGACCCGACGTCGACGCACGGCAAGAAAGCCGCAGAAGCGAAGGCGCTGGAATTGAAGGGCTGGCCTTATCCGCGGCATCTCGCCGGCCGGCATTTCGGTATCGTGGCGCACGGCGACAGCGTTGGCGCCGAAACGTTGCGCCGCTCGATTGCGGACTGGTTGACCGACATGTCGCTGATCTCGGCCGGCGGAATGGCGGAGACGGACGGTTACATCGGATACATGGAGCCATACGCGACTTCGCACCAGGCATTGGACGAAGACCAGGAGTTTCAGCAGGAAGTCTTGAACGTCGCGCATGCCGTGGGCACAGCGGTCAAGCTTTCCCTTGCCGGAGAACTGCAAAATCCCGCTGCCGGGTTGGTTGAACCAAATCCGAAGTGAGTGCAGTCAACGCACCGCGCTTCTCGGATATTCCAGCTGCATCGCGACGAAGTCGGCGGTGGGTGCGCCGTAACGCGCTTCGATGGCGAAGAGCGTCTGGTCCAATGCCCTGGCCGGCGGCGAAACGCCGATTGCCGGCAACAGCCGCTCCGCGGGCCAGTTGGCAGCGACCTCATCGGGCAGGATGCGCATGCCGTTGCGGCTCACTAGGGCACCGGCGGTGCCGGCAAACGTCACGGCGCGCGAGCGAAAGGTGCGCGACCAGGCATCCGCGACCAGCGCCAGCGACACTTCGTCGATGCCGGGTGAAAGCTCGATGCCCAACTGCTCGCGATTCCAGAAGGCCATGACATTGCGCATCGCCGTCAATGCAAACGGGCGCGTGAACCGAAAGGCGCTGCTGTCGTGGCGCGCGTCCCAATCAGCGAGACCGATATCACGGCCGACCGCTTCGGCCTTGTCGCGGCCGGCGATGGCCTCGATCAGGGTCAGCGACATCGGCATCGAGGCCGAAATCCCCGTCGTCGTCGCCACGCCGCGATTGACCACCACCCGCCGGTTCGCGACATAGTGGATCGACGGATGCTTGCCCTGCAGCTCCCCCAGCGAATACCAGTGGGTCGTCGCGCGCCTGCCGCGCAGCAATCCGGCGGCGCCGACGACCTTGGCTCCGGCGCAGACACCGATGACGATCGCACCCTTGGCCGCCTGGTCCCTGATCCATTGCAGCGCGGACGGATCATCGTCGCGGCTCATCGCGGGAACGATGACGTAATCGGCGCCATCCGGATGTTGCGAATCGAACTCTGCGACCGTCGCTTGCGGCTCCACCGTCAGCACCGGGAAAAGCGACATCGGTCCCGGTTTCGTTGCCAGCGTCACCACATCGGCAACGTCGGCACGCCGCAGGATGCCATAGGGCATCAGGTAATCCGTGGTCTCGGTGGCGTCATTGATGCCGATGATCGCGATCAGCGGGCGCGTGCGTTTCGGCGGCTTCAACGCGGCAATAATGGCATCGGCCTCTTCCTTCGCGATCGGCGGCGCGGCTGCAAATGAAGGCGCCGGCGGCAGCGTGACAATCCAGCCCGCAAAGATGATTGCGAAAAGTGCGACGGCGCCGAAGCATATCCACTTTATACGTCGCCAGATCATGGTTCCCTACCTCGAAATCCCATTGCGATTTGGCGCGCAACCTACTGCGCGCATCGCCGATCTGAAATGACGTAAATCGCGCAAAAACGGACATGCGCGAATGCTCCGTCCCGGTTTTCCCGAATTCTCCGGTTTCCGTCGCTGAACGGGCAGGTGCTCAGCGGTCGACTGGCGGCTATTTTTCGTTCAGGTGGGGTCATCATCTTGCCAATGTTCTGGCCTGAACAGGATTTGGTTTGCCTGAATTGGAACCCGCGCACCTCGCAAATCATTTGATGTGATCGACCCAGCCTAGGGGTTAGTATTTGTCGGAATCTCCACTCATTCTGGTCGTCGAAGACGAGTACCCGCTACAGGGTGTGGTCGAGGAGGCGCTGATCGACGGCGGTTTTGCAACCGACATCCTGTCGTCGGGGGAAGAGGCGCTGACCTTGGTCCGGGGCCGGGTCAAGAACTACCGGGCCCTCGTCACCGATGTCGGCCTGAAGGGCGCGATGAGCGGTTGGGACGTAGCGCGGCAGGTGCGTGAGATCGATCCGCAATTCCCGGTCATCTACATGACCGGCGCAGCCGCGGATGAATGGGCATCGCGAGGCGTGCCCAACAGCATTCTCCTGCAAAAGCCATTCGCACCCGCCCAACTCGTCACGGCCGTTTCCCAGCTTCTCAATGCCGGCCCGGCGGTCACGTAAGCAATCGCCGAACGCGCCCTTACTTCACCGCAAACCGCGCCACCGTCTCCCGATCGACCTCGATGCCGAGACCGGGTCCGTCGGGGATGCGAACGATGCCGCGATCGTGTTCGATCGGGCGCTTCAGGATCGCCTGGCGGATCGGATGTTCGGTGCGGTCGAACTCCAGCATCGGCTGCAACGGTGCGAGCGAGGTCGGCGTATGCGTCGGCAGAACAGCGAGCAGTTGCAGCGATGCGGCAATTGCGATGCCGGTGCCCCAGACATGCGGGTTGTAGCGGATGCCGAAGGCTTCGGCCATGTCGGCGATCTTCTTGCATTCGGACAGGCCGCCGGCCGCGCAAGTGTCCGGCTGGATGATGTCCATCGCACGCGAGACCAGAATGTCGCGAAAGCCGAACCGCGTGAATTCGCACTCGCCGCCGGCGATCGGAATCGACAGCGCCGATTTTACTTCGCGGTATCCCGCCAAGTCCTCCGGCGGCACCGGCTCCTCGAACCAACCGATGTCGTGCATCTCGATCATACGGCCGAGGCGGATGGCGGCCGTGGCGTCATAAGCGTGGTTGGCATCGACCATCAGCGCGACGCCGGGCCCGATCGCCTCGCGCACCGCACGCGTCACCGCGGCGTCCTCTTCGACGCCGAAGCCGACCTTCAGCTTCACCGCCTTGAATCCCTCGGCAACGTAGCCCGCAGCCTCCTCGGCCAGATAGCGCCTGGGATCGCCCGATTTGCGCCGATACAGCCCGGTCGCATAAGCCTGCACTTCGCTGCGAACGCGGCCGCCCAGCAATTGGTGCGCGGGAACGCCGAAATGCTTGCCCTTGATGTCCCACAGCGCGATGTCGATGCCGCTCAGGCCCTCGATGACGACACCCTTCTGGCCGTGATCGCGCAGCCTGGCGTAAACCGTCTGCCAGAGGAAATCGGTGCGCAGCGGGTCCTCGCCGATCAGCCAAGGGATGATGCTTTTCACCACGGCCGAATTGATTGCCGCCGGGCCATAGCATTCGCCCCAGCCGACCAAGCCGTCGTCGGTTTCGATCTCGACCAGCATCGCGGTGCGCGTGTCGTACCACGCCCGCGAATAGGCAAAGGGCTGCGACAGCGCGGCCTGCAGGACATGGGTACGGATGTCGGCGATTTTCATTGGCTTGTTCTCGTGGTTTCCACCCGCTCGCCTGAACGTAGCGAACCCTGCGCAAACGGGAAGCAAAAAGCCCCGACGTCTGCGGCCGCACGCTGGCATCGAGGCATTGCCGGAGCCCCAAGCCAATCACTTCCCTATTCCGGCCGACGCTGTTACGTTCGATCTTGCAAAAACAGGGCAAAAGCCCGCCGATGGATCGGCGCAACTCGGGGAGGAAAGACGACATGTTTTCGCACGTCATGATCGGGACCAATGATCTGGAAAAGGCCAAATTGTTCTATGACGCCTTGCTCGGCACGCTGGACATTCCGCCCGGCCGGGTCGACCGCCACCGCATTTTCTACCGCGGCAAGACCGGCACCTTCTCGGTGTCGAAGCCGATCGACGGCAAGGAGGCGTGCCACGCCAATGGCGGCACGATCGGTTTTACCGCCAGCTCGCCCGAACAGGCCGACGCGTTTCATGCGGCCGGCCTCGCCCATGGCGGCAAGACCTGCGAGGATCCGCCTGGTATCCGCGAGGGCTCGGGGGTGAAACTCTACATCGCCTATCTGCGCGATCCCGACGGCAACAAGCTCTGCGCGCTGCACCGCGTCGCGGCCTGAGCCGGATGTAGCGGGGCTTGATCGAATTTCGGAGTCCCAGATGTCGCGGAGCCTGTCATCGGGCGCGCATTCGCGCGACCCGTTGGCTCATCCGGGCTCCGCATTCTGCTCGGCCTCGTTGCCATGATGGCGGCGCGTCGAATCTTCGCAGGAACAATTCATGATTCCGCCGGTTGCTCGTTCTCGAACCAATGGAGGAGAGCAACGATGGTTACAGAAGTGAGAGAAACCGGTTCCCTGATCGGCAGCGACAAGGTTGAGGGAACGGCGGTGTATGGCGCCGGCGACACCAAGATCGGATCGATCGAACGCGTCATGATCGACAAGATGAGCGGCAAGGTCTCGTATGCCGTGTTGAGTTTTGGCGGCTTTCTCGGGATCGGCGACGACCATTATCCGCTGCCCTGGCAGTCGCTGAAATACGACACCAATCTCGGCGGCTATCGCACCGGCATTACCGAGACCCAGCTCCAGGGCGCGCCGAAATACGGCAACGACAACGCCTGGAACTGGTCCGACCCGGCACGGACGCGCTCGGTCAACGACTATTACGGCATCGCGATGTAGCGATCGCTGCGACGCAAGCACTGGAAAGGCCCGCGCTCAGGCGGGCCTTTTCGTTTTTGCCGGTGTGGATCACCAAAAAATTAACCGCGCGCTGCGGCGATTTGACCGGCTGCAAGGACCGGGGGACGCGGAGAGTTATCGCGGAATGGGCAGCTATCTCTTAAGGAAGCTCCGATAGCTTCCGCGGCGATTACCCGTTACGGCGGCGTCATTGCCGCCTTACGGCCAGATTTGCAGCGCCGCGGCCCGAGGACACATTGGACGATGGACGATTCGGTTCAACTGCGCTGCCACCGCTGCAAGTCGA
>JACDAG010000593.1 GCA_013695565.1 Bradyrhizobium sp. | reverse complement strand
TTACGCGGGCGATGACACTGAACATGCCTTCACGATCTCGCGACGCATTGCGCCCCTCCAGGTGCGTTGACGCCGGCACCGCGACGTCAGGACCACACGACTTCTCCGTACGCATCCGCGCCGTTCGTTATCGGCACACGCCAGCAACACATGCATCGAGCCGGCAAGCGCCTTGACAGTTGAAATGTTTCGCGCGCACATTCTTACTCTAAGTAAGAATGATGACAGGGACGGAAGATGCCGGAGCAGCCGAGAAGTCGGCGGCAGACGCGTGCGGCCATTCTGGGGCATCTGCTCCAGTCCGGCGGCATGTTTCGACCGCCTCTGGCCAAGGCCGTGCGCCTGTCCGAGGCGAGCCTGTCGCGCATCCTGTTTGATCTGAAGGCGGAGGGCCTGATCGAGGAAGTGAGGCGGCCTGCGCCTTATTTCGGCGGCCCGACAGGTTTGGTGTCTCTCGACAGTTCTGTGAGGCTGGCGGCCATTGAGCTGACCGGCGATCGGCTGACCGTGGGGGTCGGGGGGCTTTCGGGAGAACTGCATTTTGCCGAACGTCTGCCACTGCCGAAATCGCCAACCGTTAAATCCGTCGGCCGGCTATTTCACCAGGTGCTGCAATTGCTTCAAGACTGGACGCGGCAGCACCGGGTTCAGCTCGCGCAGATCGGCGTTTCGGTCCCGGGACTTGGCCGGCTCAGCGAACTCGTCAATCCAATCATTCCCTGTGACGTCAGGCTCGTGCGCGGCATACTTGGCGAGATGTTTGTGGGCGTGCCGGTCGAGATCACCAATTCGGTGGTGGCGCATGCGGTGTTTCACCGCTGCCGCACCGATGATTATCCGTTTACCGGCCCGCATCTGTTCGTCTTTGTCGGCCAGGGCGTAGCCGGCGCCTGGATGGACGACCCGATCGAAGCCGATGCCTTGCTGCCGGTCGAACTCGGCCACATGGTGTTCGGCGACGGCGGTCCGCCTTGCCGCTGCGGACACCATGGTTGTGTCGAGGCCTATACGTCGCTTCCGGCATTGGCCGCGCTTCTCGGTGTCAGCGAGGCGGAACTGCTGCAGTTCGGCGACGAGTGGGTGAATGCAATCCCGATTTCGGCCCGCGTGCGCCAGGAGTTGCGGCGCCGGTTGTTCCGGCTTGGCCTTGCGATCGGCAATACGCTGAACGTCAAGCCTTGTCCGGGCGTGGTCATCAGCGGCTGGCCGTCTCTTCTCGCGGAAGACGATCGAAAGGCGCTGGTCGACGGGATCGATGCCTGCCTGATGGGCGGGCGTGAATTCGCCCAGGTGTCGCTCGCTTTTGTGCCGCCTTCGAACAGCAATGATCCGAATTCCGCGCTGGCCTTTGCAGCCTGCTGTCTGGCTTGCCGCGGCGGCATGCCGGCCTCATCGGCGGAGGCCGCCTGAGAAACGATGAACGACGCGGCCAACGCGTCACAGTTTGAAACCGGGAGGAACGTACCATGCCAAACATCACAAGGCGTCGTCTGCTCGCTGGATCCGCTGCCGCGCTCGCACTGCCGGCGCTTGCTCGCGCCCAGGGCGCCAAGCCACGCATAACCGCCATCTCGCAATGGTCCGCCGGCAGCGACGGCGCGGCGATCTCGGCGCTCGGTAAACGGTTCGAGGAACGCGGCGGGGTCTGGCAGCACAATCCGGTGCCGGGCTTCACCACCGATATGATGAACAAGCTGCGGGCGCAGATCATGGCCGGGGATCCGCCCGCGATCTCGCAGCTCAAGGGGCCCGAGATCGCCGCATGGTCGAAGATCGCCCCGACCGTCGATATCAGCGCGTTGGTGAAGACCGCCGGCTATGCCGATAAGGTCTCGGCGGAACTGGCCAAGTCCTGCCAGCCGGGCGGCCATTGGATCGCGCTGCCCCTGCAGGTCTATCGGCTCAACACGCTGTTTCTTTCCACCAAGGGCATGGAGCGGGCCAAGGTCAGCAAGGCGCCGACCAGTTGGGCCGAATTCAACGATGTGGCGGACAAGATGAAGGCCGCCGGCATGATCCCGCTGGCCAATGGCGGCAACCGCCCGGACGATGGCCAGAAATTCGAGATCGCGCTCGCCGGAATCAGCCCCGAGGTCTATCGCCGCGCGCTCATGCAACTCGATACCGACGCCTTGAACAGCAAGGAAGTACTGGCGGCCTTCGAACAGCTTCGCAAGTTTGCCAACTATATGAACCCGAACATCGCCGCACAGCCCTGGGCCGTGAATCTGCCGGCTTTCGTCAAGGGCGACATGGGCATGGTGCTGACGGGCGGCTGGGCGCAGGGTAATTTGTTCAAGGCGGGTGCGACCGTAGCGGATTTCTCAAGCGGCCCCGCGCCGCAGGATAGCGGACCGCCCTGCTTCGACCTCAACGCCGACTGTTTCATCTTCTGGAAGTCGAAGAGCGCCGATCTCGACGCCGGGCAGAAGCTGTTTGCCGAGGTGGTCATGGAGCCGTCGACGCAGGAGATGTACTCGAAGATTACGGGCTCTATACCGGCGCGCACCGACGTCAGCCTGGCGGGCGAGGGCTTTACCGATGGCCAGCGCAACTCGGCGCAGGTTTTGCGTGACGCCATTGCCAAGGATCGTGTGGTTCTCAGCCTCGCGCACAATATGGCGCAGCCGAACGGCATCACCGCGGCCATGATCGACGTGCTGACCGAATACGTCCACAACAGCGCCATTCCCGCCGCCGAAGGGCAGAAGAAGCTGGTCGCGGCGGTCGCCAGCGCAAAGTAGGACAGCCGATGCCGACTGCAGCAACGCACCCCGCAGCCGGAAAGGCTGCAGGGAGAGAGCAGGGAGTTTGGCGCCGCCGTTTTGGCGGCGCGCTGACCGGGCTTGCGATCTGGCTGCCGCTCGTGATCTCGGCCGGGCACGTCGTGGTGTTTACAGCCTGGACCACCTGGGTGTCGTTCACGGCCTCATCCCTGATGCCGGACTATACATGGGTCGGCCTGCGCAATTACTTCGCCGTGACCCGCACCGCGAACTTTCAGATCGCCTATGTCAACCTGGTCATCTTCGGCTGCGGCTTCGTGTTGCTGACGATGGCGCTGGGCTTGTTGCTGGCAATCCTGCTCGATCAGCGCGTGCGCGGTGAAAACGTGCTGCGCACGATCTTTCTCTATCCTTTGGCGGTCTCCTTCGTGGTGACGGGCACGGTGTGGAGCTGGCTGCTCAACCCCGGGCTCGGCATTCAACGCGTGGTGCAGAATCTCGGCTGGACCGATTTCCGGTTCGACTGGCTGGTGCAATCGGACAAGGCGATCTACACTCTGATCTTCGCCGGCGTCTGGCAGGGCGCCGGCTTTGCGATGGCGCTGTTCCTCGCAGGGTTGCGATCGGTGGATTCGGACCTGGTCAAGGCCGCGCAGATCGACGGCGCGGGAC
>JACDAG010000590.1 GCA_013695565.1 Bradyrhizobium sp. | reverse complement strand
CCATCTGGTGCCCATCATCACCATGTGCGTCGTGATGATCGTGGTCATGATCGAATCGCTCGGCATGTTCCTCGCGCTGGGCGAGATCACCGGCAAGAAGGTCGACCGCGACGCGCTGACGCGTGGCCTGCGCGCCGACGGCGTCGGCACCTTCCTGGGCGGCATCTTCAATACGTTTCCCTATACATCGTTCTCGCAGAATGTCGGCCTCGTCAGCGTCACCGGCGTGCGTTCGCGCTGGGTCACGATTACCGGCGGCGGCATCATGCTGCTGCTTGGGCTGTTGCCGAAGATGGCCGCCCTGGTCGAGGCCGTGCCGCTGGTTGTGCTCGGCGGCGCCGGGCTCGTGATGTTCGGCATGGTGGCCGCGACCGGCGCACGAATCCTGGCCACGGTTGACTTCAAGAACAACCAGTTCAACCTGTTCGTGGTCGCAATCTCCGTCGGCTTCGGCATGATCCCGCTGGTAGCGCCGAACTTCTTCAAGAGCCTGCCGCACGATCTGCATCCGCTGCTGGAGTCCGGTATCCTGCTCTGCGCGCTGGTCGCGGTGGTACTGAACGCCTTCTTCAACGGCCTCGGCAGCAAGGCAGCGGCGGAAGCCGATGCCGCAGCGACGGCGTCATCGGCGCAGCATGTGTAGCGATCAACTCCCCCGATACGTCGCGTAGCTCCACGGCGTGACCAAAAGCGGCACGTGGAGGTGGCCTTCGGGATCGCTCACCGAAAAGCGCAGCGGGATCTGGTCGAGGAACGGCGGGTCCGACATCGGCACATGGCGTGCTGTAAAATATTCGCCGACACGAAACATGAGCTCGTAGCGACCGATCGGAACCGGCCGGCCGCCGATCAGAGGTTGATCTGTGCGGCCGTCGCTGTTGGTGAGCGCGCGCGCCACCACGCGGGTTTCGCCGAGGTCGGACAATTCGGTGAGCACGACCGAAATTCCCGCCCCGGGTTTTCCGCTGTGGGTATCCAGCACATGGGTCGACAGCCGCCCGTGCACGGCCAGCCGATCATCCGCCGTCACCAATTGGTCAAGGCGCAGCGCCGCGATCCGGTAAATTTCCGCGAGTGAGACCTGCGTCTCGGTCCTGGCGTCGTTCGGCAGCCGGCGTTCGAAATCGCGCAGGATGGAATCCCGGGTTTGCCGACGCGCGCAGACGATATAGGGGAAGCCAAATTTTTCGCGGTAGGCATTGTTGACGCGCTCGAACGCCTCAAATTCCGCATTCGACAACCGGTCGAGGCCGACGCTGTTCTGTTCGGCGTTGGATTCGGCCGTGAGCCCCGCGGCGCGCTGGGTCTTGTTCGCCAAATCAGGATGCGCCTTGATCAGTGCCAGTCGAATGTCGGCCGGCGCGCGATCGACCATGGCCTTCATCGCATCGAACAGCGTTTTGACGCTGACGAACGGACGCTCGGCCGCCGCCTGTTCGGCGATCCACGGCGAATACTCGAAGATATTGCCGAGTGTTTTGACGAACGCGTCCTTGCTGGCCACATTGAGATCGGAAAGCTTCGTCGACATTTCCTGACCTATCCGATATCGGCGGCGTGTTCGGCGAGATGGCTGAGATTGGCGTGGAAATGCTGCGCGATCTGCAGCCGCGTCGGCACCCAGACGCGGTCATGCTTCATGACGTAATCGAGGAACCGCATCAGCGACGCCGCGCGGCCGGGCCGACCGACGACGCGGCAATGCAGGCCGACCGACATCATCTTCGGCGAGGTCGCGCCCTCGGCATACAGCACGTCGAAACTGTCCTTCAAATAGGTGAAGAACTCATCGCCGCCACCAAACCCCTGCGGATTCACAAAACGCATGTCGTTGGCGTCGAGCGTATAGGGGATGACCAGATGCGGCGGTAACGCACCCGCCTTGATCCAGTACGGCAAATCGTCGGCGTAGGAATCGCACAGATAAAGCAGGCCACCGGCTTCCATTAATAGCCTCAGCGTATTGATCGAGGAGCGCCCGGTGTACCAGCCGAGTGGACGCTCTCCCGTCGCCTCGGTGTGAACGCGGATCGCCTCGGCGATTTCCCGGCGCTCTTCGTCCTCCGACATGTCCTTGTGTTCGATCCATTTCAGGCTGTGGCTGGCGATGTCCCAACCCGCCTCCTTCATGGCCGCAACCACTTCGGGATTGCGCTTCAGCGCGGTCGCGACGCCGAACACGGTGGCCGGCATCTTGCGTTCGGTGAACATCCGCCACAGCCGCCAAAAGCCGGCGCGCGAGCCATATTCGAACATCGATTCGATATTGGCGTGGCGCTTGCCCGGCCAGGGCCGCGCGCCCAGCACGTCCGACAGGAACGCTTCCGACGCGCGATCGCCGTGCAGGATGTTGTTCTCGCCGCCCTCTTCGAAATTCACCACGAACTGCACGGCGACCCGCGCATTGCCGGGCCAGCCCGGATCGGGCGGGTTGCGGCCGTAGCCGCGGAGATCGCGGGGGTAGCCGGGCTCCGTCACCTAGACTTCCTCGAAGCGGATCTTCTGTGCGCCTTTCCACAGCACGGTCTTGCCGAATGCGGTGAGGTTCTCCAGCCCCGAGGTCAAGGTGATGAAATGGTTGCCAGCGAGCTGGCCCATCTTGCTGGCGAAATGCACGCCGCCATAGGCGAGCAGGATTTCGGTCTCGCTGATGCCGCCGGGATAAAGAATGATCTGGCCTGGTGCCGGATAGCTGGTGTGGTTCTCGTAGGAGACGCCGAAATCGAGTTCGCCGAGCGGCATCCAGACGCCCTCGCCGCTCCAGCGGACATGGATCGCCTGGCTTTCGAACGGCATCGCCTTGCGAAAGGCGGCAACCGTCTTGGGCGCCAGCGCCTCTTCAAAACGGGCCTCGAAGGTGAAGTCGCCGGCGCGGACAATCAATTGGCTCATCGTTTTCTTCTCATCAGTGGGCTAGCAAGGGGTTCAAGCATATCCATTGCAGCCGGGATTAGCGGAAGCAAGGACCATTCCAGCCAAAAATCGGCGGTTTCGACCGTCCCAGCCTATTCGCTTTTTGGCCGCCGATCGTACGACCAGCCGAAAATGCCACCCCGCTGCACCTCCGGTTCCGGAGGCGGCGCCGCTGCGGGCACTTCCCTGGCCTCGGCCTGCGCGAGCGGCGGCGGCACCGGCAGGCTGTCGCACTGCATGGAATAGACCAGTTCGCCCTTGGCGGTGCGGCCGATCGGGGCACAGGGATCAGCGGCCCGCGCGGCGCTCTTCGGCGCGGCCTTGGGCGCCGGTTGGGTTTGCGCCCAGACCGGCGAGGCCATCAGCAACACGACCAGCAAAATCTTCTTCATCGGCCTTACTCGCAACAAACGCATTCCCGTCAGGGAAGACTGACGCAGTTTATTACGGCCGACGGAAAAACGGCTGCTGAATATTTAGCCGAAATAATTTCAATTACGCGTCAGCCGATGCGAACCCGATAACCGAGCGATCGCCTTTCACCGGGCGCGATCTGCATCACGCCGGGCTTGTCGGCAAATTCGCCGTCGAACTCCGGCGGGCTGGCAAAGCCGTGCCAGGGCTCGATGCAGACAAAGGCGGCGCCGCCGGGCTTCGACCAGATGCCGAGTTGGGGGAGTCCTTCCCAGGAC
>JACDAG010000260.1 GCA_013695565.1 Bradyrhizobium sp. | reverse complement strand
GGGTTGAGGTTCTGCTCGAGATGATCGCCGGCCATCGGCTCGCAGATCATCCACGTCCCATCCTGTTTCAGGGATTGGCGGATGTGGGCGGCGGCACCCGCCGGGTCGCCCATGTCGTGCAAGCAGTCGAAACAGGTCACGAGATCGTAGTCCTTGCCGGGATAGTCCTTGGCGAGGCCGACCTCGAAGCGCGTGTTGGCGGAAACGCCATGGGTTTCGGCATGCGACTTTGCATCCGCGATCGAGTCGGGATGGAAGTCATAGCCGATGAACTGGGATTTTGGAAAAGCCTTGGCCATCAGCACCGTCGACCAGCCGTGGCCGCAGCCGACGTCCGCGACCTTGGCGCCTGCCTCGAGCTTCTTCATCACGTCACCGCCCAGGGCAGGAAGCCACGTCGACACCAGGTTGTTGTGATAGCCGGGTCGGAAGAAGCGGGCCACCGCGCAGAACATGCAGCCGGCCTGATTGCCCCAGGCGACACCGCCGCCGGATTTGAACGCGGCCTGCACCTTCGGCTGGTTCTCGAGCATCGCCGCCATCAGATCGAAGCCGCCCATCAGGTAGACCGGGCTGTCGGGTATGGCGAATACCATCGCCTGTTCAGGCGGCAGCGTGAACTTCGCCGAGGCAGGGTCGTAGGACAAATAGTTGGAACTGGCTTGATTGGACAACCACTCGCGCAGATATCGCGGATCGACCTTCGCGGTGCTGGCGAGTTCGGCTGACGTCATCGGTCCCTGTGTGTGCAGCGCCTTGTACAATCCAAGCGCATCGCCCATCCGGACCATGGCGATGCTCGACGCGCCTCCGAGGTCGCCCAACATCTGGCCGACGAATGCGTTGAGCTTGCCTTCGTCAATCCGGGTCGCTTGATTTATGCTCGACATCGCTACCTCCACTGATAATTGAGTTGGATCAGACCAGATCCGCCAACATGCGCGCGGCACGGACGGCACCGTCGGCTTCGACGGATTTGAATTTGGCCGGTGCGCGCAACGCACCAACCATCGCTTCAGCGATCATGTCCGGCGTCGACGTGGCGAATGCCATGCGCGTTCCGGCGCCATAGCGATCGAGACGATGCGCGACGTGGAAGTTCTGCTCGAAGTGGTTCTGGAGTGGAAAATAAAGGAACGGCGTCCCGGCCGCGGTCAATTCCATGCAGGTGGTGAGGCCACCCTGCACGAGTGCGAGATCGCATGCGGCGAGATGGCGGTCGAGGTCGGGTACGAAGGCGCGCATCTCGACGCCCTCGGGCGCGCCGAGCGAGGCCGGATCGATGCGCGGTCCCGCCACCACGATCATGCGCAACTCGGGCAGCCTGGCGCGCGCGATTGGGTAGCTCTGCAGGATACGCTTGATCAGATGGGTGCCGACGGCGGAGCCGCCGACCGTGACGATGCAGACGCGTTCGTCCGGACGGTAGCCGAGGCGCTGGCGCAGCTCGGCGCGGCTGCCGAAAGTGTGCGGATGCTCGCCAATGACATAGCCGGCGAAATCGAAATGCCGCGGCACCCAGTCGCGCATGTCAGGCAGGTCCTTGCCGAACGACAACGGGACGATGTCTTCAGGGCTTCCGACGAAGATGGAGCGGTCGCGCACGCCGGGATGCCGCTCGATGTGTTCGATCATTTCGGCGTTGTAGTCGGTGGTCAGGAACGCCTCATGCTCGCCGCCCGACGGCATCGGCACGTAGCCCACGAAGTCGGTGAACCAGGCGAGGGCGGCTTTCTTCAGCTCCGGGTGCTCGTGCCAGTAATGGTCGATGTCCCAGGCCTCGTCGGCGATGACGAGATCGTAGTCACCCTCG
Organism: Bradyrhizobium sp.; assembly: GCA_013695565.1. GTDB lineage: Bacteria > Pseudomonadota > Alphaproteobacteria > Rhizobiales > Xanthobacteraceae > Bradyrhizobium. Next base: position 1,605 of record JACDAG010000260.1, on the reverse strand, counting down.
TCGACTGCATCCTGGAAGGCCATGAAGTTCGCGATCAGCACCTCGTCCATGCTGCGGATGGCGCGGAAGCAGTGCAGGTCGTGCTCGCCCGATTCCATCTCGATATGCATGGACTCGCTGGCCAGCCGCGCGCTCAACGGATGAACGCGCTCGCCGTTTGCCTCCAGCAGGCGCGTCACCGGATCCTGCGCCAGCCAATCGACCTGCAGATCCGGGTGCAGCTTGCGTAGCTCGCGCGTGATCGCGATATCGCGGCGTCCGTGGCCGAGGCCGATCGGCGAGGAGAGATAGAGTACGCGCTTGGCTTTTCTCGTCGTTCGGTTCGATCGCCTGGCAGGGGAGGCGATCGCGAGCCTGCGATCGAGGAAATCGACGATCAGGGTATTGGTCTTGGCGGGAATGCGGCCCAGCGGGTTGTGACCGCCGCCCGCAATGGTCACCAGCTCCGCGCCGGTGACGTCGGCCACGGCCTGCGCGCGCGCATAGGGCTGGATCTGATCGTTGTCGCCATGAATCATCAGCAGCGGGCATTGGACCTTGCGATACATGGCCTCGCTGACATCGAAACGCGGCATCATCTTGCGTGCATCGACCGTCTTGACCAGCACCGGTCCTGTCGTGTCGGCGGCGAAGCCGATGCCTTCCTCGCGCTTGGTCGAGTGCGGATCGGAATGAATGTTGCGAATGAAGTGTTCGGCGAAGTCGGGATAGTCCGCCAGCCAGTGCTCGCGGTTGAACTTGTCCCAGCCCTCAAATTGCTCCCGCTTGGCTTCGAAGTTCTTGTGATAAGGGAAGTGGGCAGGACCGATGCTCGTGATGGTGCCGACCAGGATGGCGGCCTTCACGCGGTCCGGGTGATGTGCGGCAAGCACGCTGGCAACCATGCCGCCGAAGGAAAGGCCGACGACGATGGCTTTTCCCGCGTCGGTGGCGTCCATGACGGCGAGCGCGTCCGCCAAATAATGATCCAGCGAGTAGCTCTTTACATCCGCAGGCCGGTCCGACTTGCCGTTGCCGCGGCCGTCATAGGTGATGCAGCGGAAGCGCTCGCTGAAATACGGCAACTGCGCCTTGTAGACTCGCGAATGGACGATGCACCAGGGCGGCACGAACAGCATGGTTTCCGGGCCATTGCCGTAGATCTCGTAGTAGATACTGACGCCTTCGCGATCGATAAAACCGGTTTCGTCGGGCAACTTGGCACGCATCACGTCACCTCATCGATTTGGCGCCTTCGACGCTGCGAACGAGATCGCCGACCCGCCGCAACGACTGGCGGATCGGCGAACCTTTCTTCTCAAACCCGAGCAGATAGAGACTTTCCGCGCCGATGAACGCGTTGGCAGCGAAGGCGCCGACCTCTTCGGGCGTCAGCGGGCCGAGGCCGCCGAGTTCACGCTCCGCCTTTCGCGCCGCGCCGACGATGAGATCGACCCATCCCATGATCGCGGTGCGAATGACCTGCGCGACCGCCGGGTCGGACCAACTCGCGGCGATCAGTTCCTGCAGGACGCGCACATAGCCGGAGGCGATGTCGTCGTCGAGATAATCGCAGGCCCGGTCCCATTGCTCCGACAGCTTGAGGCTGGCGTCGCCGAACATGGC
>JACDAG010000555.1 GCA_013695565.1 Bradyrhizobium sp. | reverse complement strand
CTGATGGCGCTCTGCTACAATCTTGCCCGGGTGTTGAACATCCTCGGCTTCGACGACTTTGTCGCCTTTTTTGCCAGCCGGGCGGCCGAGAGAGCGATTTTGCGCGGCCTGCGCGCCATCACGCTCGCTATGGGCCGCATCACAGCCTTCATGGGGCGCTTCTCAGCCAAATCGAGCCGAAACTCAGCGATCATCCGCTTCCGATTCAGCTTCGCAGCTTAGCCGCAGAATTCTTGCCCAGTCTCGAAGCGTGCCCACCAATTAGCGTTCGATGAAAGATGGTGGGCACGGCGCAATTGCGCCTTTTGCCCACCCTACGACTGCAACATCGTTGGCACTACACGCTCATCGCAGCCGGCCGACCAGCGCGACCAGTTCGCCCTGTCGATGCGTGCCCGTCTTGCGGAATACCGACTTCAGATGCGACCGCGCCGTTTCCTGCGCGATCGCCATTTCCTGTGCGGCTTCCTCGAGCGATTTACCGCCGGCCAGGCACACGGCAATTCGCGCTTCCGACGGCGTCAGCAGGAATGCCTGGTGCAGCATCGCCAACTGCTCGGCCTCGCCCCCGTCGGAGCCGGAGAAGATCAGAATGGCGCGGGCGCCGAGAAACGGGCTGCGCGCCGCGCCATCGACCGGGAGCACTCGGATGACCACCGGCAGCCTGCCGTCACGGCGGATCACGATCGGCGCGACACCAAGCGCATCGAGATCGCTGGCCGCTCGCAGGCGGTCGAGAAATGTGTTGAAGGCCGCTTGCGTCCGCCGGTCGCGGAGAACGAGGCGCTGGCCCACCATGTTGATATCGCCGCCACCAAGGAGGGCTTCCGCCAGTGGATTGATCTCGAGCACCGATCCCAACCGGTCGAGCGCAATGGCGGGCCGCTTGATGAAGCCGAGCGCATTGGTGACATTGGACAGCACGACTCTTCCCACTGACGTGGACAGGGTCGCGGTCTCCGTCAACCGTTGAGACAAATTGGCGAGTGCCGTTTTTTCGGATTCTTCAAACGCGCCCTCGCCGATCGTGCGTTGAATGGAAAAACCCCACAATGCCGGGCCGGCAAAAAAGCCGACAGCCGCAAACCAGCGTAACCCGAAACTGTTCAGATGCGCATACAGGGGATCGCGGAGCATTTCCGTCTCCGACGTGAAGATGTCCTGGTCGCTGACGATCTGGCGGCCCTCCAGCAGCAGCGGCACGGCGCGTTCCGCGCGGATGTCGTTTTCATTGTAGCGATCGTCGAAATAGGTTTTGAAAAATTCCCGCACCGAATCCGTCATCGGCACGTCGGGCGTGCGGACATCGCTTTGCAGCAGGCAGGCGCCCATGGCGCCGCTGGCGCTGCAAATGTCCTGCATCAGGACAGGCCACTGCGCCGGATCGAGCACCGCGTCTCCCAGCCGGTTGCTGATGGACTGCAACCGGCCGACGTCCACCCTCGTCCCCATTGGCGATGCCACCATTCCAGCCGCGCACTGCGAAACCAGCGTTCAATAACCGCGTGCAGATCGGTTCCCCGGTTTGATTCCGCAACATGCACGTTCCGACAAGGAATCATCGCACGCTACCCCCATTTGGGTGAGACCAGCCGGTAACATTACCTTTGCTTTTTCATGGGGTTGGCCAGTTTCGACTCGATGCATCGCAGCACGTCGGCTAAGTCAGGGATCACCGGGGGCTAGAGGATTCATAAATAATCAATTTGTTCTTACCCGGACGGCCGCTGGATTTACGTCCAGCGGCCATTTCAATTTTACAGGCAAGTCGTGACGGCCGCCGATCAATCAAACTCCCGCGATGGCGGCAGAATGCGGACCATTTCGATTTGCAGGAGGGACTACTTCACCGTTTCCGCGCCGGCCTTGCATGCGACGGCGTCCTGGTCACCGGTCGCGCCGCTGCAGCCGACCGCACCGATGATTTTTCCACCCTCGATGAGCGGAAACCCGCCCGGAGATGCGGTAGGCGGAGGCGAATCCAGCGTGGCGATATAGACGCCGGCAGGGGCTTGCATGGCATTGCTGAATATCTGCGTCGGGCGACGAAGACGGGCTGAAGTACGCGCCTTGTTTTGTGAGATTGTCACCGATCCCAACTGCGTGTTGTCCATCTTGTGGAAGTAGACGAGTTCGCCGTGCGTATCGACGACCGTAATAGCGAGCTTCCAGTTGCGGGGGGACTTCGTGGCTTCGGCAATGACCACCTTCACAATTTCCGCAGCGCGATCGGCGGTAATCGAATTTCCATAAGGGATATCGAATGGCATTTGGTCAGGCACTGCTACCGGGGGTGCCGGGACTGCCGGTTGCTGGGCCTGAGCCTGGCCGCTGATCATCACCGCCGCGCAAGCTGCTAGCGCGGCCAAGATAGTACGACGCATGTATTCCTCCCATGGGTATTGATTATTTTACGACCGGGTTTCCCCCGCCCGACCACAGGAACAGTAGGCGTTTTATGAACCGGTTGAAACCCGATTTGGGAGGACCGGCCGCAGGGCGACCCCGCAGGAGATCGCCAATGCAGCGACCGTCGCAAAAGAGGTCGGCTCAATGAAAATCCCGCGATGGCGGCAGGATGCGGACGTTGCGCGGATGGCGGATCTTTTGCGCCGGCGCATCGGGATGGTCGCGGCGATCGTCGTTGAGCGGCTCGATCAGCGCAGGTCCGGCCGGCACCGGATGCTTGCGGCTGAGGGCATCATTGGCGAGACCGATCAGATCATGCGAGCGGTCGAACATCCGTTGCGCGACCAGATGCGTCACGTGTTCCGGGCTGCTCTGGATGTAACCCTCGACCAGGATGAGGCGCGCGCCCATCACTTCCTTGCGGTATTTTTCCATCACCGCCGGCCACACCACGATATTGGCGATACCGGTTTCATC
>JACDAG010000542.1 GCA_013695565.1 Bradyrhizobium sp. | reverse complement strand
CCGAGAAAACCGCCGACGTGCTCGACGCCTCCGGCTGGATGCATACCGGCGACATCGCCATCCTCGACGCGGAGGGCTATTGCAACATCGTCGGCCGCATCAAGGACATGGTGATCCGCGGCGGCGAGAATCTTTATCCGCGCGAGATCGAGGAATTCCTTTATCGCCATCCCAAGATCCAGGACGTGCAGATTTTCGGCGTCGCCGACGAGCGCTACGGCGAGGAACTCTGCGCCTGGGTCCGCGTCAGGTCCGGCGAAACGCTGACCGCCGACGAGATCCGCGCCTTCTGCCACGGGCAAATCGCGCATAACAAGATCCCGCGCTATGTCGAATTCGTCGACGAATTTCCGATGACGGTGACGGGGAAGATTCAGAAGTTCATCATGCGCGATGCGGTCGAGGCGAAGCTGGGATTGAAGGCGGCGAAGACGGCGTGAAGCCGTCATTGCGAGCCACCGGGTCGCGCGAATGCGCGCCCGATGACAGGCTCCGCGAAGCAATCCATCGCGCCGCAAAGGGATGTGGAAGATGCACCGCTGATTTGGGGGCGATGTTACGGAGTATTTCTGCAAATCGGAAATAGCTACCGGTGACGCCGATTGATGAGGCAGCCCAAGTGCGTGCTGGAACGCACTATTCCAAGCGGGACCACCGGCGAGGTGTGCGGACGCGGCCAGATTACAGACAGGTGCCACCATTCTGCGTCTGGGCAGAATTTTCAACCTTCTTCGCCGCCCTCGCTCGCGGGCTTGATACGAATGCCGCGGCGCGCCAGCGCCTCCCGAAGGAGAATTTCGATTTCGGCGTTGACGCTGCGCAGGTCCGCGACCGCGCAGCGTTTGACCGCCTCGAGAATCGCTTTCTCAGCCCGGAGCGGAAAGGGGATGCGTTCCGGTCCGGGCGGCCGACCTCGCTGAGCCATGATCGGTCACGAATACAATGTGCCGGTGTTGATCACGGGGGTGACCTCCCTGTCGCCAACCAGAACCACGAGCAGATTGGAGATCATCGCAGCCTTGCGTTCCGGATCGAGCGCGTCAGCCAGTTTTTTCCTGTCGAGCTCATTGAGCGCGTCTTCCACGATGCTCACCGCGCCCCTTACGATCATGCGCCGGGCAGCGACCACGGCACTGGCCGCCTGCTTCCGCAGCATGGCGCTCGCGATCTCGGACGCGTAAGCGAGGTGGGAGATTCGTGCTTCGAGCACCGCGACGCCGATCGGTTCCATGCGCGCCCGGAGCTCGCGCAGCAAGGCTTCAATGACGGCGTCGCCGCCGTCGCGCAAGCTGACCGTCGATACCGCTGCACTTGTCGGACGCTCGCCTTGCCGCTCCGCTTCCTCGGTCTCGACCTGATCGTAGGGATGCACGCTCACCATCCGCCGCAGCGCAGTTTCGCTCTGCGACTTCACGTAACTGGTGTAGGAGGCGACTTCGAGCAGCGCCTTTGCGGCATCCTCCACACGCCAGACGATGACAGCACCAATATCGATCGGGTTGCCGACCGCGTCATTGACCTTGAGTGGGCCACTCTCCAGCGTCTCCAGACGGCGCGAGATATTGTTCTTGGAATTGAATGGATTGACCCACCAAAAGCCAGCCCGGTGCTCCGTGCCGGAGTAGCTTCCGAACAACAGGCAGACGAGGCTCTCGTTCGGCTGAAGCACGACGAACCCCATGACAACGCCGATCGCCAGGAGGACGGCAATGACGATCGGCGAGAGGGCAATCCAGGCTCGCGTGGGAGAGCCGTCATGCGGGTCAAACCCGATGTAGGAAAGGCAACAAAGAATCGCGATCGAGGCGAGGCCAATCGCCAGCATCACATAGCCGTTGACGGCACGCAGCTCGGTGTCGGCAAACGCGCTGCGAGCTGATGGGGTCGAACCGATCGTGGCTGACATAGCGGCCTCCCTTCACAATTTGTGATATATTTATGATATCAAATAATCCAAGCGAGTCAAGCCGGCTTCGCGCTGCCGTGATTGCTGCGTTTGAATTGAGCACGGTGCCCCCTCATGCGCCGCAGCCGAAGCTCGCTTCAGACGCGTCAATAAGGCGGTCACGCACCATCACAATGCGCCTTCCAAGAAGGGTAGTTCTGCGGTACAATTTTAGGGTGAACTGGATATGCGGCGGGAAGCCCGGGTGATTTCCGTCAGGCGCGATGGTGGCAGGCGCGCGACGGAGAATGCAATCACAGCTTGGGCTTTTAAGCTCCGTCAGAATGTGCGCCAGCAGGGCGCGTGCTCGGAAGCAAGAAGGAGGTACCGATGATCATTGCGATCCTGGCGGTCCTTGGAGCGGCCGTCATATTTGCCGTTGGCTACGTCGTGGGCCCCGGAGGATACGGCTCGGCCGACCTCACGCTCAGCACCGACGCCGGCGGAGCGGGGACCCCATGTGAGGTCCTGTGTCGGACATGGAAACGCCGGCGCGCCGAAGCATGCACTGCAATAATGGCGTCCGATATGGCTGCCAAGGCGCAGGCGGCCGCCAACGCGGCGCTTGTAAGCGCAGTAGCAACCGCGGCGGTGCTGCTGGCTGCCGCGGTCGCAGCATCGTTCATCCCGTTCTTCGGTTCGATCATCGCGGCCTCGCTCTTTGCGATCTATGCTACCGCGCAGGTGTATGTGCTTTATCTTTTGGGCGGCGCGGCAGGGGCCGCGAATACGGCGGCCAACGCAGCCAAAGCAGTCACGACAGCGCTCGCCGAAGTCGCAAAGGCTGAAGCTGCCCTGAAGGAGGGTTGTAGCGATACGACGGCGCTTGCTATGTGCCTTGCGACCCCATCTCCTTGCTCCGGTGTGCCGTAAGCTGAAAGGGTCATCCCGGACGCGAAAAAGCCTAAGCCGGCAGCCCGTTCTGCTGCGCCAGTTGCTTCAGCGACACTTGCGGCCTCGCGCCGATGTGCTGGATCACCTCGGCCGCGGCGAGCGCGCCGAGCCGACCGGCATTTTCATAGCCGGCGTTGCGGACGAGGCCGAACAGGAAACCGGCAGCGAACAGATCGCCGGCGCCGGTGGTGTCGACGAGCTTCTTGATCGGGAATGCCGGCACCGCGACCACGCCGTCCTTTGAGGCCACAACACAGCCCTTCTCGCTGCGGGTGACGACACCGAGTTTGGTGTCGTTGCGCAGCTGCTTCAGCGCGGCGTCGAAATCCGGAGTTTCGTATAACGATTGCAATTCGGCCTCGTTGGCGAACACGAGATCGACGGTGCCCTTGCGCATCAGGTCGAGAAACTCGTCGCGGTAGCGGCCGACGCAGAACGAATCCGACAGCGTCAGCGCGACCTGCCGGTTCGCGCCATGCGCGATGGTCGCCGCCTTGACGAAGGCGTCCTTGGCGCTTTTGGGGTCCCAGAGATAGCCTTCGAGATAAATGATGCCGGAGGCCGCGATCTGCGCCTCGTCAATATCCGAGGGCATCAGTTCCTGCGCAGCGCCGAGATAGGTGTTCATGGTGCGCTCGCCATCCGGCGTCACCAGGATGTAGGAGCAGCCGGTGGCGGGACCGCCTGACGCAGGCGCCGTCTCGAACGCGACCCCCGCCGTGCGAATGTCATGGGCGTATAATCGGCCGATCGGGTCGTCCTTGACCTTGCCGACAAAGGCTGTCCGCGCACCGAGACCCGCGATCCCGACAATGGTGTTTGCCCCCGATCCGCCGGACATCTCGGTGGCCTTGCCCATGTCTTTATAGATCGACAGCGCGCGGGCCTCGTCGATCAGCGTCATGCCGCCTTTGGTCATGCCGTGGCTGACGAGAAAGCTCTCGTCGGTCTGCGCAAACACATCGAAGA
>JACDAG010000257.1 GCA_013695565.1 Bradyrhizobium sp. | reverse complement strand
GTCCCACCGCATTATCGCGCGGCTGGGAAAGCCCGGCATCATCGCCCATGGCGTCGCGCTGAAGCCCGGCAAGCCGTTGTGCCTTGCGGTTTGCGACGGCAAGCCGGTGGTGATCCTGCCGGGATTTCCGACCTCGGCGATGTTCACCTTCCACGACATGATCGTGCCGGTGCTGCGGCGTATGGCCGGCCTGCCGCCACGTTCGGACGCAAAGGTCAGCGCTAGAATTCCGGTGCGGATTGCCAGCGAAATGGGGCGCACCGAATTCGTGATGGTGTCGCTGGTCGAGGGGGCGGACGGCCTGATCGCCTATCCGACCGGCAAGGGATCCGGCGCCATCACCTCATTCGCGCAGGCCGACGGCTTTCTCCGTATCGATGCGCTGGCCGATCAGATGCCGGCAGGCACGGATGCCGAGGTGACGCTGTTCACGCCGCATGTGCGGGTGCCCGATCTCGTCATCGTTGGCAGCCACTGCACCGGGCTCGATCTGGTCACCGCGCCGCTGGCGCGTGCGGGTCTCTCCGTGCGCTCGATCGCGGTCGGCAGTCTGGGTGGCCTCGCGGCAGCCAAGCGCGGCGAGTGCGATTTCGCGCCGATCCATCTGTTCGACGACAAGACCGAAACCTACAACACGCCCTATCTCACCGTCGGTCTCGAACTGGTTCCGGGCTGGCGGCGAATGCAGGGTATCGTATTCCGCAAGGGCGATGTGCGCTTCGAGGGCCTGAGCGCCGAGGCCGCCGTGCGCGCCGCACTCGCCGATCCCGCCTGCATCATGGTCAACCGCAACCAGGGCGCGGGCACGCGCATCCTGATCGATCGGCTGCTCGCGGGCGCCAGGCCTGACGGTTACTGGAATCAGCCACGCTCGCATAATGCGGTCGCCGCTGCCGTGGCGCAGCATCGCGCCGATTGGGGCATGACGATCGCGCCGGTGGCCCATGCGTCCGACCTGGGTTTCATTCCCTTTGCCGAAGAGCATTATGATTTCGCGCTGGTGACCGCGCACAAGCAGCGGGCGGCGGTGCAGGCTTTTCTCGACGCGCTGGCGTCGGACGAGGGCCGCGCGGCGCTGGCGCAGGCGGGTTTCAGACCGGCCTAGCGCTCAAGAAAAGATAGGGCGGGGAGGCGATGGCAAGACCTCTGTCGATTGCAATCATTGGCGCGGGCATGGGCGGCCTCGCGTCGGCCGCAGCGTTGCGGCGGGTCGGTATCGACGTCAGCGTGTACGAGCAGGCATCGCAATTCGCGCGGCTTGGCGCCGGCATCCAGATCGGCTGCAATGCCATGAAGGTGCTGCGCGGGCTGGGCCTCGAAGCACGGCTGCGTAGCCAGTCGTTCTATCCACGCTCCTGGAACAACCGGGTCTGGAAGACCGGCGAAGTCAAGTTCGACATGATCTTTGGCGAGAGCGCCGAGCAGAAGTTTGGCGCGCCCTACCTGCTGGCGCATCGCGGCGATCTGCATGCGGCGCTGGCAAGCGCCGTCCCGGACGAGCACATCAAGCTGAGCCACAAATTGGTCGGGCTGGATGAAACCGGCGATGGTGTCCTTCTATCCTTCGCCAATGGCGAGACGGCGACTGCCGACGCTGTCGTTGGTGCGGACGGCATTCACTCGGTCGTGCGCGACATCCTGTTCGATACCTCGCCGGTGCACTTTACCGGGCGCATCGCCTACCGGACGACATATCCCGCCGCATTGCTTGGCGGCGGGAAAATCGACGACTGCACCAAATGGTGGGGTGAGGACCGCCACATCGTCATCTACTACGTCAAGCCGGACCGCAGCGAAATCTACCTCGTTACCAGCCAGCCGGAGCCGGAGTTTCGCATCGAGTCCTGGTCGGCCAAGGGCGACGTCAGCGAGTTGCGCAAGGCCTTCTCGGGCTTCGACCGCCAGGTCGAGCAGGTGTTGGCCGCGTGTCCCGACGTGCACAAATGGGCGATCGTCGACCGCAATGCGCTGGAGCGATGGGGCGAGGGGAATGTGACGCTGCTCGGCGATGCCAGCCACCCGATGACGCCCTATATGGCGCAGGGTGCGGCGATGGCGATCGAAGACGCCGCCGTGCTGTCGCGCTGCCTCGACGGCGTCGAGCGCGACGGCGTGCCGAATGCGTTTCGCAGGTTTGAAGCGACCCGCAAGGAGCGAACCGCGCGGATTCAGCAGACCTCACGAACCAATACCTGGCTGAGCGGAAAGACCGATACCGATTGGGTCTATGGCTACGACGCCTGGACCGTTCCGTTGGCGGCATGAATTCGGCGCTGCTCGGCTTCGCCGAGCGCGCGCCGGGCCGCGGGGGACAGGATTTTCGCTTCCGCCGGCACTTCGACGATCTTGTCGCGCCCGGTCGTCCATCGACCAAAGTGATACAGGTCCGAAATGGTTACGACGATGTCGAGGACGAAAATGACCGTCCGTGCGACAGCAACGAAAACTCCCCAAAGAAACTCGATCATCTGAACTTCTCAGCACCAAGCGGAGCCCCGGTGATCAGTAGTCGGGACGGGCGCTAATTTGGTTCAAAAGCCCTTCGTCATTCCGGGGCGCGCAACGCGCGAACCCGGAATCCATTGCGCCCCAAGCTCTGTCGCTCGATGGATTCCGGGCTCGCGCTACGCGCGCCCTCAGATGCGCAATTGCGCATCGGGGAATGACGGGGAGAGGATGGTTAACCCCCATCCAGCGCGGCCAGCCGGTCCGCTTCCGCAATGTCATCCATGGTATTGGCGTTGAAAAACGGGTCGAGCGGCTCTACCGGCCATGTCACCGTCGCGAGCCGGTAGCGCGCGGTCCAGCGGTCGATCTTTCTCACATCTTCGACCACCAGCGCGTGGCGCAGTTGCTCCCGCAAACTCACGCTCCATAGTCCGATCACCGGATGCGACTGGCCGTCGGAGGCAGCAACCGCGAGCTCGGCGTTCTCCTCGCGCAGTGCCGCGACGAGACGCGAAACGAGATCCCGCGGCAGGAACGGACAATCGGCCGCGGCACTCAGCATCCATTTGACTTCGGGCCGGTTGGCTGCCGCCCAATCGAGGCCGGCAAGAATGCCCGCCAGCGGTCCGGGAAAATTGCCGACGCCGTCGGGAACCACAGGAAGCCCAAAGGCGGCAAAGCGCGCGGGGTCGCCATTGGCATTGAGAAGCAGCCCGTCGCATTGCGGTTTCAGCCGCGCGATCACACGGTCGAGAATGGTACGGCCGCCGATGGTGCGCATCGGCTTGTCGCCGCCGCCCATCCGCCGCGCCAGCCCGCCGGCGAGCAGCACGCCGGGAATTGTCTCACTCGTCACGATCTTCGCCCTTGCGCTTGTGCCGCGCCGATTCCTCTTCGACAAAGGCTAGATTCTGGTCGTAGACGATACGTTCCTGACCCGACAGTGCGATAAACCGCTTGCCGCGCGCGCGCCCGACCAGCGTCAATCCGACCTGACGCGCCAGATCGACGCCCCACGCTGTAAAACCCGAGCGCGACACCAGAATCGGAATCCCCATCCGCACCGTCTTGATGATCATTTCGGAGGTCAGTCGTCCCGTGGTGTAGAGAATCTTGTCGGCGGGATCGACGCCGTGGCGGTAGATCCAGCCTGCGATCTTGTCGACGGCGTTGTGGCGGCCGACATCCTCGGTGTAGCAGACCGGCGTGCCTTCCTTGCAAAGCACGCAGCCATGGATCGCGCCGGCTTCGAGATAGAGCGAGGGCATGGTGTTGATCGCATGCGTCATCTCGTAGAGCCACGACGTACGCAACTCCGCTTTCGGCAGAGCGACGCTTTCGACGGCCTCCAGGAGGTCGCCGAACGCGGTGCCCTGTGCGCAGCCCGAGGTCTGCGTGCGCTTCTTCAGCTTGGCCTCGAAATTGGTGTGGTGCTCGGTGCGCACGACCACCACCTGCAGATCGTCGTCATACTCGACCTCGGTGACGACGTCGTCGTATTTTAGCATGTTCTGGTTCAGCAAATAGCCGAGCGCGAGATATTCCGGATAGTCGCCGATCGTCATCATGGTGACGATCTCCTGCGCGTTCAGATACAGCGTCAGCGGCCGCTCCACCGGCACCCGGATTTCGACCGTGGCGCCGGTCTGATCGGTCCCGGTGACGCGCTCGGTCAGCCTGGGATCGTCGGGATTGGGCACGATCAGGGGGACGGGGGCTTTGTCGATCTTCATCATGTGGGCCAGGTTAGCATGACAACGGGACGAAGCCGATATAAAGCATCTCGGAGAGTAACGAAATGCAGTCAACGAACCGTCATTGCGAGGAGCAAAGCGACGAAGCAATCCATTCTTTCTTGGTGCCGCCAGATGGATTGCTTCGCTTCGCTCGCAATGACGGTAGGGCTGATAAAGATGAAAGTGATTGGCCTCGCGGGCGGGAGCGGCGCCGGCAAGACCACCTTGCTGACGCGGGTGATCCCGCATTTGCTCGGCGAGGGACTGCGCGTTTCCGTCATCAAGCACGCCCATCATGCGTTCGATGTCGATGTTCCCGGCAAGGATTCCTGGCGGCACCGCGAGGCCGGGGCTGCCGAGGTGCTGGTATCCTCCGGCAAAAGG
>JACDAG010000538.1 GCA_013695565.1 Bradyrhizobium sp. | reverse complement strand
TCGATGAAGTCGCCGACGATCACGAACAATACGACCAGCAGCAGCATGATCATGAACGGATCACCGCCGGCGGCGGACGAAATCCAGCCCGAAACTACGGCCGGTCCGCGCAAATAGGCCAGCATCCATCCGAATACCGATGCGGCGCCGATGGTGATCAGCGGTATCGAATAAAGCAGCCCGGTCATCGCCATGTCCCTTGGCAGATGCTGAAAATGTCGGGGATTGAGCAGCGGAATGGCGACGAAAACGATGTAGGCCACGGCGATGATTCCGGCTTCCGTCGGGGTAAACTGCCCACCGAGAATGCCGCCCATGATGATGAGCGGAATCATCAGGGGTATCGCCGCTGCTTTCGTTGCCGTGCTGAACTGCCCGAATGTCGCGCGCGGGCGCATGATGCCGACCGGCCCGAAGAAATAGCTGTAGATCATCAAGCCGATGCCGACGAGTACACCCGGAACGATGCCGCCTAGGAACAACCCTCCGATCGAGACGTTGCCGGTCGCGCCGTACACCACGGCCATGATGCTGGGCGGAATGAGGTTCGCCATGGTGGAGGCCGAGGCGATCAGCGCGGCCGTGAAAGCCAGGTCATAGCCTTCGCGCTTCATCTCCGGCGCGAGGGTGCGCGAGAGGATAGCGACGTCGGCTGCTGAAGAGCCGGAGATCCCGGCAAAGAACATGCTGAAGATCGTCACCACTTGCGCAAGGCCGCCACGTAGGTGCCCGACCATGGTTTGCGATAAGGTAATCATGCGGCTGGTGACATTAGCCGAGGTCATGAGATCGCCGACCAGCAGGAAAAATGGCACTGCCAGCAGCGCTTCGGTGTCCATGCCGTTGAACAGTTGCGCCATCATCGAGGCGAGGCTGACCGGGGTGAGCGCCGTCACCACCAGCACGGCGCCGATCAGTGCGAAGGCCACTGGCACGCCCATGTAGCCGAGGAACAAGAACAAAAACGCCATCAGGAAGATGAGTCCGCCATTGCCGGTCACAGCGCCGTCCTCTTCTCGTCTGCGTCGTTTGTGCCGACGAAGCCGTTATGCCAACCGTTGACCATCTGCTCGATGATGAAAATGGAGACCAGCGCGCCGCACAGCGGAATGGCCGCGTAGAGGCTCGACAGCGGCGTCATCGACGGCATGCGCAAGCTCTTGAAGCCGTCGAGAAAATTCAGGTAGCCGAAATAGATCATGCAAACGGCGACGCCGAGCACGACCAGCCGGTTAAACATCTCGAAGAACAGCCGCTTGTTGCCGGTTAGCGATTCCGCCAGCACGGCAAGATAGAGGTGATCGTTGCGCCGCGTCGCCGCGCCGACACCGATGAAGATGCCGTAGATGAAGAAGGTCATCGTGGCTTCCTGGAGCCAGAGCCAGGGATGGCCGATGGTGCGGGTGACGATGTCGCACATCACAAGCACGGAAAATCCGGTGATGGCGACGCCGCACAGGATCATCAGGATCTGTTCGAGCCAGTCGAGCGCGCGCCACTTCAGGTGTCGCTGCTCCTGCAGGACGAGGCTATTGAACCCGTGCATGATCGATTCCCGAATCCGGAATGAGGAGGGTCGCGCCGGCGGAGAGCTGCATGGCTCCCCGCGGCGTGCCGCGCACGACTATTTGATGTTGCGCACCAGGCCGAGGACCTTCACCGCGTTGGGCCCAAGGTCGGCCGCCAGCTTGTCCTGGATCGGCTTGCTGATTTGCGCAAAGCCTGACTTGTCGACGGTCTTGACGACCTTAACGCCGATCTTCTCAAGCTTCGCCTGCGCTTCATGTTCGAGCTTGAACGCCGCTGCCGGCTCGTTGCGGCTGACCTCGTCGGCGGCCGCCTGCACCCATTTCTTCTGCTCGTCGGTGAGGCTGCTCCACACCTTGTCGCTGACGAACAGCGCGGCATTGTTGGCCTCGTGCTCGGTGAGCGAGAGCACCGGCGCGGGCTCGTAGTGCTTGTTGACGAGGTAGTTGTTGATGCCGTTTTCGGCCATGTCGACGACGCCGGTCTGCAGCGAGGTGTAGACCTCGCCGAACGGCATGTGCACCACTTGGGCGCCGTAGGCCGGGAACAGCGTGTCTTCAGTGACGGTTGCCTGCACGCGGACCTTGACGCCCTTGATATCCGCGACCTTCTCCACCGGCTTCTTGCCGTACATGTGCCGCAGGCCCTGCGAGCCCAGCCCGAGCATATGTGCACCCTTCATCTTGGCCGCGTAAAGATCCTTCATCGCGGAAATCACGGCGGGGTCACCCAGTACCTTGATGGCGTGAGCTTCGTCGCGGAAGATGAAGTGAAGCGAGAACACGCCGGACTCCGGCTGCGCGGTCGAAGCGTTGGCGGTCGAGAGCATTACGAAGTCGATGTCGCCGGTCTGCACCTTCTGCAAGGTCTGCGCCTCGGTGCCGAGCTGGGCGCCGGGGTACTGATTGATCGAGAGCGTGCCTTTGCTGAGTTCGGTCAGCTTCTTGTTGAACATCTCGGCGCCGATGCCGTAGCCGCTGTTCTTAGGCTGGTCATAGGCGAACGAGAATTCGCGCTTCTGCGCCAGCGCGGCGGTCGAGGCCATCGCCAGAGCGGCGCCGAGCAGAATCCCGCGCGCAAGCGTCAGATACCGTGAAACGGGCATTCAATTCCTCCTCTGCTGTCGCCGCTTTTGCGGACTGATGGTTCGCCGGGCACGAGCCCGAGCGCGGCAGTATCGACTGCTCGCACGTTGTACACAAGATAGTCTTTTATATTGTATACTATTTATGGCGAGGGTAAATTGGGCCGATGGCGACCGCTAAAACCTCCAGAAAGCCGCCGGCCCGCAAGGACGCGGCGGACTTCCCCGCGGTGGAGACCGTGGCGAACGCCCGCGATCCGTCGATCGTCGACCTGATCGTACGAAAGCTTAAGGAAGACATCGTGCTCGGCAGGCGGCACCCGCGCGAGCGGCTGGTCGAACAGGACCTCTGCGCGGATTTCGATACCCATCGCGGCGATGTCCGGCTCGCGCTGTTCGAACTGGAAAAGATGGGCATCGTCGAGCGCATCCCGAACCGCGGCGCGATCGTGCGTGATCTCAAGCCGCGCGAGGTTGCGGACATCTACGACGTGCGTGAGGAACTCGAGGTCATGGCGGTGCGCATCCTGCCGTTTCCGGTGCCGGACGAGGACATCGAAAGGCTCGAGGCGATACAGCACGAGCATGGCAAGGCAGTCGACGCCGGCGATCTGCTCGCCGTATTCCACAGCAATGTCCGCTTCCATCGCGCGATGTTTGGCCTGTGCGGCAACGCCAGCCTGATCGAAACCATTGAATATCTCGCGCAAAAGGTTTCTGGCATCAGGTCGTACGCGCATGCCAAGCCGGACGCGCTGAACGACGCCCGGCGGGATCATTTGGCCATGATCAAGGCGCTGCGGAATTCGCGTCGCGACGATCTGATCAGCCTGACGCGGCGTCACCTCAAGCCGGCGGTGCGGGCCTATGTCGATGCCTACCGGCGGCGTTTCGGTGACGGCGGCTCCAGAGCCTGAATTCAAGGGCACGGGACTTGGCGCTGTCGCACCGACTTCTCGTGCAGCCGGGCCGTTTCGATCTTCTCCTAAATCTAAAAACCGCCGCGTCGCTTGGCGGTCGAAGCTGGCATTATGAGCGATCACCAGGTGGGGCATCCGAAGCGTCGTCATGCCCCGCGCAGGCGGGCATCCAGTAACCGGCAGCGGTCGATTGAGCTGAAAGGCCGCGGCCTACTGGATCATCCGTCTTCGCGGATGATGACAGTTGAGAGGGCGGCTTGAGAAGTGCGCCTACTTCCCCTTGCTGGTGAACTTCTTCACCGCAACACGGAAATCGTCAGTGTGCATGGAGGCGATGATCTTCTTTTCCTCGGCATCGAGCTGCTGCCTGACCGGCGTCACCGCGGCCTGATACACCAGCGACTTGGTGCCGCTGATCGACGCTGGCGGGTTCTGCGCCAATCGCTCGGCGAATTTTTGCGTCGCGGCCTTCAGCTCTGCCGCTGGAACAACCCTGGCGACCAGACCCCAATCGTAGGCCTGCTGCGCCGAGAAACTGTCTTCGGCGAGAAACAGCTGGAGCGCGCGGCGGGTGCCGACGGTGCCGACCATGCCGACCGTGCTGCCGCCATCCGGCGACACGCCGATCTTGGCGTAAGCCGGCGTGAAGCGGGCGTCTTCGGCCGCGATGCAGAGATCGGTCACGAAGGCGAGCCCCATGCCGGCGCCGGCCGCCGAGCCGTGCACGCTTGAGAGCACGATCTTCGGCATCCGCCGCACCGTCTCGATGAAGGCGTGATAGTGCTTCAGCAGTTCCCCGACCACGGGGGCGATAGTGTCGGCCGCCGCGGCGGCACCAATGGTCTGCAGGTCGCCGCCGGCGCTGAAGGCACGGCCTTCGCCCTGGATCACCAGCACCCTGATCGCGTCGTTGGCCTCCACCTCCGCGCCAAGCTGTTCCAGTTTCCTGGCGATCGACAGGTCGATCGAGTTGAACGCCGCGGGCCGGTTCAGCGTGATGGTCGCGATCGGACCGTCAATCGTGAGCCGCGCCGGCTCGTCGGAAGGGGCAGCGGTATGGTCTGGTGTCGTCATGGGAAAACCCTCGGATCAGGACGGACGCAGGGCATTTAAATAGCAGAAGCCTGGAGGTGACAATCCCGGGCCAGATGGGCAGGGATGCCCTTGCGCGATCCCAAAGCTTTGGGCTTAATGGGTGTGCCCAACGTTCGGGACGCGGACACGAGCGCCGCTCTCACGAGGCGAGCAAGCCAACATCGGCAGTGAGGGGAGACGACATGGGTAGTTCCTGTGCGCCTGCAATTGGGTTGTCCCGATGACGCAAGGACCAGTTTCGCAAGGACCTGTTGTAATCGTGGGCGCCGGCCATGCCGGCTTTCAGGTCGCAGCTTCGCTGCGCCAGCACGGCCTTGCCGGGCGCATCGCGCTTCTGAACGACGAGGGCCATCTGCCGTACCAGCGGCCGCCTCTGTCAAAAGCCTATCTGAAGGGAACCGGCGGGCCCGATAGCCTGATGTTCCGGCCGGAAAAATTCTTTTCCGACCAGAAGATCGATCTGATCTCCGACCGCGTGGTGTCGATCGACCGCAGCGCGCATAAAGTGTTGCTCGGCTCCGGGTCCTCGCTCGATTACGGCCATCTGGTGCTGGCAACCGGCGCCCGCAATCGCCTGCTCGACATTCCCAACGCCAATCTGGAGGGCGTGCGCTACCTGCGGACGCTCGATGAAAGCGAGGCCTTGCGGCACCGAATCGGATCCGGCCAGCGCGTCGTCGTGATCGGCGCGGGCTTTATCGGACTGGAATTCGCCGCGACCGCCCGGGGCAAGGGCCTCGAAGTCGATGTGGTCGAACTCGGTACCCGGGTGATGGCGCGTGCGGTGACCGCGGAAATCTCCGAATTCTTTCAATCGAGCCACACTGTGGCGGGCATTCGCATTCATCTGGGCGTACAGGTCACGAGCATCGAGAGCGAAGGCGGCAACGTTACCGGCGTCAGCCTCAGCGATGGCCGGCATATGCCTGCCGATCTCGTGGTGGTCGGGGTCGGTGTGTTGCCGAATGTCGAATTGGCGGCCGAAGCCGGTCTGCCGGTGGCGGCCGGCATCATCGTCGACGAACAGCTTTCGACGGCTGATCCTGATATCTCGGCGATCGGCGATTGTGCGCTCTATGCCAGCCCGCGTTTTGGCGGGTCACTGCGGCTCGAATCCGTGCAGAACGCCACCGACCATGCGCGCTGCGTTGCGGCTCGGTTGACCGGCGATGCCAAACCCTATGACGGGCTACCGTGGTTCTGGAGCGACCAGGGTCCCCACAAGCTCCAGATTGCGGGCCTGACGACGGGCTATGACCGGGTGGTGGTGCGCGGCGATCGCGGGGCGGGAGCGTTCTCCGCTTTTTGCTACAAATCCGGACGACTCGTCGGCATCGAGTCCGTCAACCGCGCTGGCGATCACATGTTCGGGCGGCGCCTCCTTGCCGTCAACGGCTCGATTACGCCGGAGCAGGCCGCCGATACCAGCTTCGATCTGAAGAGTGCCCTGACTTAAGTCGGAGTTGCTTTGCCGCCAGTCCGCTTGCATCGGTGGAGCAATTCGGCAACGCTGCTGCAGCAGGCCCACCAGAGGCTTCCGGCAGTCAATCGGGGAGGGTAGCATGTCCGCCTGGACACGCTGTCTCACGCTAAGCAGCGCCGTCATCCTTGTGCTTGTCCCTGCCATGGTCATGGCCAGCCCGACCTCGGCCCAGACCAAGCTGAGATGGGCGCATGTCTATGAGGTCACCGAGCCCTACCACACCGAAGCGCTGTGGGCGGCGGGCGAGATCAGGAAACGCAGCAACGGCAAATATGATATCGAGGTGTTTCCCGCTTCCCGGCTCGGCAACGAGAATCAGCTCAACGAGGGGCTTAGGCTCGGCACCGTCGATATCGTCTATGTCGGAATCAACTTCGTCGCGGCCATCTACAAGCCGCTCGGCATCACCGGCGCGCCGTTCATGCTGCGCGATTTCGACCATTGGAAGGCCTATCGCGCCAGCAAGCTGTTTGCCGATCTTTCGAAGGACTATGAAGACAAGACGCGGCACAAGATCGTCGCGCTGACCTATTACGGGCAGCGCCATGTCACCGCCAACAAGCCGATCATGAAGCCCGAGGACATGAAGGGCATGAAGCTGCGCGTGCCGCCGGCGCCGCTGCTCTTGATGTTCACCAGATCCGTCGGCGCCGACGCAACGCCGATCGGGTTCTCCGACGTCTACAATGCGCTCCAGCAAGGTTTGGTCGACGGTCAGGAGAATCCACTACCGACGATCATGGCCAAGAAATTCTACGAGGTGCAGAGCCACATCGTGTTGACCGGCCACATCACGGAATCGATGGTGACGGTGGTCGGCAGTCACGTCTGGAACAAGCTGACCCCGGACGAACAGAAGCTGTTTGCGGATACGATGAAAGAAGCCGCCGCGAAAGCGACCGAGGCGATCGAGGCTTCCGAGCGGGTTTTGTCTGCACAGCTCAAGAAGCTCGGCATGACCGTGGTCGAGCCGGATCGCGAAGCATTCCGGAAGGCAGCGCTTCCATTGCACAACGATGCCTCTGCCGGCGCCGGATGGACCAGGGCGCAATACGACGAATTGCAGTCGCTGAAGTGACGGCCGCGTTTCGGTGCCCCTGACGCGGACTTTCGCGCTCGGGCGGCGTCACGCGCTCACGACGATTGGCGTGAACGCTTGCAGCCTGGTGATGGCCTGCCAATCCCATGCGATGCCGAGTCCGGGCG
>JACDAG010000256.1 GCA_013695565.1 Bradyrhizobium sp. | reverse complement strand
GTGTCGTTCTGGATCTGCTTTTCCAGCACCCGCAGCTTGGCGACGTTCTTCTGATGCTGGTCATAGGTCTCGGTGAAGCTATGACCGCCGGTACCGTCGGCGACGAAGAACAGGTCGCGGGTGCGCGCCGGATTGGCGGTCGCTTCCAGCGAGGCGCGGCCGGGATTGGCGATCGGCCCGGGCGGCAATCCCTCGATCACATAGGTGTTGTAGGGCGACGGCTGCGTGATCTCGGAGCGCTTGATCGGCCGCCCCAACGTGCCCTTGCCGCCCACCAGCCCATAGATGATGGTCGGATCTGACTGCAGCTTCATCTTCTGCCGCAGCCGGTTGGTGAACACGGCGGCGACCCGGCTGCGCTCGTCGGCCCGACCGGTTTCCTTCTCGACGATCGAGGCCAGTGCGATCAATGCCTCCGGCGACTTGACCGGAATATCCGGATTGCGACGCTCCCAGATCTCCGCCAGCACCCGCTTCTGGGTCTGCTGCATGCGCTGGATCACCTGCTCGCGCGTGGTGCCGCGCGGGAATTTATAGGTTTCCGGCAGCAGCGTGCCCTCGCGCGGCAATTCCTTCAGCGAGCCAGAGAACAGGTCGTTGTCGGACAGCCGCGCGACGATCTGCTCGGAAGTCAGGCCTTCGGGAATGGTGACGTTGTGCTGCACCACCTTGCCTTCGACGATGGTAGCGATGACGTCGCGCAGGCTGGCATTCTTCTGGAACGAATATTCGCCCGGCTTGAGGTCGGAACTCGCCTTCAGCGCAAACACGCTGCCGATGAACACCCACGGGTTGACGTTGATCACGCCCTCGCGCTGCAGCGCGTCGGCGATGTCCCGCTTGCCGGCGCGTTGCGGGATATTGACGATCTTGTCTTCCTGCAGCGGCCCCTGCGCCTCCAGCATCTGCCGGCCGTAATAATACGCCGTCCCCGCGCCGATCATCAGAATGATCAGGATGGTGATGATGGCATTGCCGACCACGATGAACGGATTGCGGGCACGCTCCGACCGTTTCGGCGGCGGCGGTACCTGCTCGGGCTCCAGCGCAGCACGCGGGCTCCGGGGTGAAATGGGCGGCCTTTCACTCATCGATGCAACCTGAATCCTGACGGTTCAATCGTGGCCTGACAAACCCCTGCCCAGCCAATAGCATACGCCCACGCCTAGAAGTCATCGCTGAATACGGCAAAACGGTGGAGTAGTTCTAAACACTTGCTAGCCAGCCACGCGCCGAACGATGACGGAGGCATTAGTGCCCCCGAAACCGAAGGAATTCGACAGCGCAACGTCGATCTCGCGTTTGCGCGCCGCCTGAGGCACGAGATCGATCGCCGTCTCCACCGATGGATTTTCCAGATTGATGGTGGGCGGGGCGATGTTGTCGCGAATCGCAAGGATGCTGAAAATCGCCTCGATCGCGCCGGCCGCCCCCAACAAATGCCCCGTCGACGATTTGGTCGACGACATCGACACTTTCGAAGTTGCGTTACCGAGCAGCCGCTCGACCGCGCCGAGTTCGATCTCGTCGCCGATCTGCGTCGAGGTGCCGTGCGCGTTGATGAAGTCGATATCGGACGCGGTAATCCCGGCGCGCTTCAATGCGGCACTCATGCTGCGGAAGGCACCATCGCCGTCGGGCGCCGGCGAGGTGATGTGATAGGCGTCGCCGGACAGGCCGTAACCGATCACCTCTGCATAAATTTTCGCGCCGCGCTTTTTGGCGTGCTCATATTCCTCGAGCACCACGATGCCGGCGCCCTCGCCCATTACGAAACCGTCGCGATCCTTGTCGTAGGGGCGTGACGCCCGTTCCGGCGTGTCGTTAAAGGCGGTCGAAAGCGCACGGGCGGCGCAGAAGCCGGCCATCGCCAGCCGGCAGATCGGAGATTCGGTTCCGCCCGCCACCATCACGTCGGCATCGCCGAGCACGATCAGCCGGCTCGCATCGCCGATCGCATGCGCGCCGGTCGAACATGCCGTGACGACGGAATGGTTGGGTCCCTTGAGGCCATGTTCGATCGAGACATAGCCGGAGGCGAGATTGATCAGTCGTCCCGGAATGAAGAACGGCGAGACCTTGCGTGGCCCGCGCTCCTTCAACAGCAGCGCCGTGTCGGCGATGCCGGACAGGCCGCCGATTCCAGACCCGATCAGGGTGCCGGTCGCGCATTTGTCTTCTTCGGTCTCGGGATGCCAGTTGGCGTCCTCGAGCGCCTGGCGCGCGGCGGCCATCGCAAAGATGATAAAATCATCGACCTTGCGCTGGTCCTTCGGCTCCATCCACTGGTCGGGATTGAAGGTCCCTTCGCTGCCGTCGCCGCGCGGAACCACACAGGCGATCTGGCTGGAGAGATCGGAAACTTCGAAGGTCTCGATGCGCCGGGCGCCGCTCTGGCCGGCCAGGATACGCGTCCACGTTGCGTCAACGCCGCAGCCGAGCGGCGTAACCATGCCCAGCCCCGTGACGACAACCCGTCTCATATCAAAAACTCCGGCCCGAAACTGGCGGTCCAAAACAAGAAACCGGGGGACCGTTGGACAACGGCCCGTCCGGCTCTATGCGCACCGCGCGGGGCGTCAGCTTTTCGCGTTCTTTTCGAGAAATTTCGTCGCGTCGCCGACGGTCAGAATCGTCTCCGCGGCGTCGTCGGGAATCTCGCAACCAAACTCTTCTTCAAATGCCATCACAAGCTCGACGGTGTCGAGGCTGTCGGCGCCGAGGTCGTCAATGAAACTTGCCGCATCGACCACCTTTTCGGGTTCAACACCGAGGTGTTCGACCACGATCTTCTTAACCCGCTCGCCAATCTCACTCATCGTTCAACCTCGTGCTTGTTCCATTGGACCCGACCCCAAGATACCGCAAGACGATACGAGCCATCGTGGTCGTTAAACTTCCTTCGCAATCGCGCATAGTCTTGATTCGGCCCGGTGGTAGCCGACAAAGGCCCGGCGAACGGCAGGCGTCGCCACGCCAATATACAGGGTTTCAAAATCCTGCAATGGCCTTGTTTGCCCATCCGTCGGCCGTTCGGTTATCATACTTCCCTACCGTTGACTACAAGCCCTCGGCCGACCGCCCGAAACGGCCCTTCGCCGCTTCGATCGGGCCGTAACCGGCTCAAATCATGGCCATTCCGCCGTTGACGTGAAGGGTCTGGCCGGTGACATAGGCCGCCTCGTTCGAGCTGAGATAGACCGCCGCCGCGGCGATGTCCTCAGGCGTCCCCAGCCTTGCCGCAGGAACTTTCGACAGAATGGTCTCGCGCTGCTTGTCGTTGAGCGCATCCGTCATCGGCGTCTTGATGAAGCCCGGCGCGATGCAATTGGCGGTCACGTTGCGCTTGGCATATTCGGCGCCCAGCGTCTTGATCAGGCCGATCAGGCCGGCCTTCGACGCGGTGTAGTTGGCCTGGCCGGGATTGCCGGTGACGCCGACGATCGAGGTGATGGCGATGATGCGGCCGAAGCGCTTGCGCATCATCAATTTGGTCGCGGCGCGGGCCAGACGGAAGGTCGCGGTCAGGTTGACGTTGATGACGTCGTCCCAATCCTCGTCGCGCAACTGCACGAACAGATTGTCGCGGGTGATGCCGGCGTTGGCGATCAGGATATCGACCTGCCCCATCGCGGCTTCCGCCGCGGGCACCAACGCCTCGACCGCCGCGCTGTCGGAGAGATTGCATGGCAGCACGTGAACCCGCTCGCCGAGACTGGCTGCGAAGCCATCCAGCACCTCGCGGCGCGTGCCCGAGATCGCCACCCTCGCGCCCTGCGCATGCAGCGCCTGCGCGATGGCGTTACCAATGCCGCCGGTTGCGCCGGTCACCAGCGCCGTCCTGCCTGTCAAATCGAACATCGAATCTCCTTTTCGGCAAGCTTATTTCGAAGCCGCCCAAGCTTACTTCGAAGCCGCCAATGCGTCCTTGGCGGCAGCAATGTCGCCGGGCCCGCCGACGGAAACGCCCACCGCGCCATCGGCGATGCGCTTGACCAGCCCGCTCAGCACCTTGCCGGCGCCGATCTCGAAAAACCGGGTGACGCCATGGCCCGCCATGTAGGCGACCGACTCGCGCCAGCGCACGGTGCCGGTGACCTGCTCGATCAGGCGGCGCCGGATCTCGTCGGGATCGGTGATCGGCGCGGCCAGCACGTTCGACACCAAAGGCGACGCCGGCGCCTTGATCGTCACATCGGCCAGTGCCTTCGCCATCGCATCCGCGGCAGGCTGCATCAGCTTGCAATGGAACGGCGCCGACACCGGCAGCAATATCGCACGCTTGGCGCCCTTGGTCTTGGCAATTTCGAGCGCGCGTTCGACGGCGGCCTTGTCACCGGAGACCACGACCTGCCCGCCGCCATTGTCATTGGCAGCCTGGCACACTTGCCCTTGCGCAGCCTCGGCCGCGACGGCCACCGCCGCCTCGTAGTCCAGACCAAGAAGTGCTGCCATGGCGCCGACGCCGACCGGCACGGCTTTCTGCATCGCAAGGCCGCGGGTGCGCAACAGGCGCGCGGTGTCGCTGAGGCTGAGGCTGCCGGCCGCGGCCAGCGCGGAATATTCGCCGAGCGAGTGACCGGCGACGAACGCGGCGTCGCGCCCGACCGAGAACCCGGCCTCGGTCTCCAGCACCTGCAAGGTCGCGATCGAGACCGCCATCAGCGCCGGCTGGGCATTTTCGGTGAGCTGGAGGGTCTCGGCGGGCCCCTCCCAGATGATCGCGGTCAGCTTTTCGCCGAGCGCCGCATCGACCTCGTCGAAGACGGCCCGCGCGGCCGGAAAGGCTTCCGCCAGGGCCTTGCCCATACCCACGGCCTGCGACCCCTGGCCCGGAAAGGTGAATGCTGCGGTCATTTTGGCTGAAAACTCCCTCAAGTGCCGCCGTAAGACACCGGCTTTCGCCGTGCTGTCAAGCCGGACGGAGCGTGCATCGCACAAGCAATTCGCGGTGCAGGCAAACTGTTTACGCTGTCTGGAACTCGGCCGCCGCGCTTAAATGGTCTTAAATCGTCGACGGTTGAAACTGAGACCATGACAAGCGTGGTCCCGTCGATGTCGACGTCTTCCACTCCCGCCGGGCAACCGCAGCGGCTTTGGTCTCATTTGCAAGGTTGCGTCGACTGGCTGCTCGCCGGCCCCGTTCCGCAGCCCGACGATATCCGCAACGAGTTGCTCCAGCAGAGAACCAACAAGACCAAGACGCTGGTCGTGGCCGTGCTGGCGTCCTTGCTGATTGCATCGATTGCCGCAACCCTTACCGGCGCCGCATGGGCCTATGCCTGGTTGCTGGCGGAAATGGTTCTGGGCAGCACCCGAATTTACCTGATGATGAAAGCCCTCGCACGGGCGAGAGCCGACCGGCGCGTCGTGCCGAACATCACGCCGGTTTGGGCCGGGCTGACATCGGTGATCCTGATTTCCGCCGGCTGCTATCAATGCGTCGGATCGGGGATCCTGCCGCTGGCTTTGATGGCCGGCATCGGAC
>JACDAG010000511.1 GCA_013695565.1 Bradyrhizobium sp. | reverse complement strand
CCCTTGGAGCCGCCACCACCATTGGGACCCGGCTTCGGCTTCCGCTTGCGCGCACCCGGCAGCTTTTCCGGCTTCGGCGTCACCGGCCCTTCGACGAACTCGAAGCCGATCTTGCCTTTGTCCTCGGCGTCCGCTTCGTCCTTGTTCAGCACGACGCGGACATGCCCGCCGCCCTTGAGTTGACCGAACAGCACTTCGTCGGCCAGCGGCTTCTTGATGTGCTCCTGGATCACCCGCGCCATCGGACGTGCGCCCATCTGCTCGTCGTAGCCATGCTCGATCAGCCAGGCCTTGGCGGGATCCGACAATTCGATGGTGACGTCGCGGTCGGCCAGTTGCGCCTCGAGCTGCAGCACGAACTTCTCGACCACCATGCCGATGACGTCGGCATTGAGGTGGGCGAACGAGACGATCGCATCGAGACGGTTGCGGAATTCCGGCGCGAACTGCCGGTTGATCGCTTCGTGGTCGTCGCCTTCCCGCTTGCTGCGCGTGAAGCCGAAGGCCTGGCGCGCGAGATCGGCCGCACCCGCGTTGGTGGTCATGATCAGGATCACGTTGCGGAAATTGACCTGCTTGCCGTTGTGATCGGTGAGTCGGCCGTGATCCATGATCTGCAGCAGCACGTTGTAGAGATCCGGATGCGCCTTCTCGATTTCATCGAGCAGCACCACGCAATGCGGATGCTGGTCGACGCCGTCGGTCAGCAGGCCGCCCTGGTCGAAGCCGACATAGCCGGGAGGCGCGCCGATCAGGCGCGATACCGTGTGCCGCTCCATATATTCGGACATGTCGAAGCGAATGAGTTCGACGCCGAGCGATGCCGCGAGCTGTTTTGCGACCTCGGTCTTGCCGACGCCGGTCGGGCCGGAGAACAGATAGGAGCCGATCGGCTTTTCCGGCTCGCGCAAGCCGGCGCGCGCCAGCTTGATCGATGCCGACAGCGCATCGATCGCCTTGTCCTGGCCGAACACCACCCGCTTCAAGGTCTGCTCGAGATGCTTGAGCACCTCGGCATCGTCCTTCGACACGCTCTTGGGCGGAATCCGCGCCATGGTCGCGATCGTGGTCTCGATCTCCTTGATGCCGATGGTCTTCTTGCGCTTGTTCTCGGCCACCAGCATCTGCGCCGCGCCCGACTCGTCGATCACATCGATCGCCTTGTCCGGCAGCTTGCGGTCGTGGATGTAGCGTGAGGACAATTGCACCGCGGCCTCGATCGCCTCGTTGGTGTATTTCAGCCGATGGTAATCCTCGAAATAGGGTTTCAGGCCCTTGAGGATCGCGATCGCGTCTTCCACCGTCGGCTCGTTGACGTCGATCTTCTGGAACCGGCGCACCAGCGCGCGATCCTTTTCGAAGTGCTGGCGGTATTCCTTGTAGGTGGTCGAGCCCATGCAGCGGATGGTGCCCGAAGCCAGCGCCGGCTTGAGCAGGTTGGATGCATCCATCGCGCCGCCGGAGGTGGCGCCGGCGCCGATCACGGTGTGGATCTCATCAATGAACAGGATGGCGTTCGGATGCGCCTCCAGCTCCTTCAGTACCTGCTTCAGCCGCTCTTCGAAATCGCCGCGATAGCGCGTGCCCGCGAGCAGCGTGCCCATGTCGAGCGAGAACACCGTCGCCGCGGCCAGCACTTCCGGCACTTCCGAATCGACGATGCGCTTGGCGAGGCCTTCGGCGATTGCGGTCTTGCCGACGCCGGCTTCGCCCACGAACAGCGGATTGTTCTTCTGGCGGCGGCACAGCACCTGGATCGCGCGGTTGATTTCGGCATTGCGCCCGATCACCGGATCGATCTTGCCGTCGCGCGCCTTCTTGTTGAGGTTGACGCAATAGGTATCGAGCGCCTCGCCCTTCTTCTTGGCGTCCTCGTTGCCCTTGGTCTCCGTCTCCTCGTCGACGCCGCGAACCGGCCGGGCTTCGGAAACCCCGGGACGCTTGGCGATACCATGGCTGATGTAGTTGACCGCGTCGTACCGCGTCATGTCCTGCTCCTGCAGGAAATAGGCGGCGTGGCTTTCGCGCTCCGCGAAGATCGCGATCAGCACGTTGGCGCCGGTCACTTCTTCGCGACCGGATGACTGGACGTGAATCACCGCACGCTGGATCACGCGCTGGAAACCGGCGGTCGGCTTGGCGTCGTCGGCGCCATCGGTGACCAGATTTTCGAATTCGGTCTCGAGATAATTGACGAGGCTGGTCTTCAGCTTGTCGAGATCCACGCTGCAGGCACGCATGACCGCGGCAGCATCCGAGTCATCGACGAGCGACAACAGCAGATGCTCGAGCGTTGCGTATTGATGATGCCGCTCGTTTGCAATCGCCAGCGCACGATGCAGGGATTGTTCAAGGCTCTGGGAAAAAGTTGGCATTCGCGTCCTCTGTGGCCCCCGCCATCATGATCGCCGTTTTCAGGTCAGGCAACAACAACCTTTGTCATATAGTTACGCCCGATCATGGCGGAAGGCCGGCTTCGGCAATAGTGGTTTTCCTCTAAAAGCACACACCGCTGCAGCATCAGGCCAGGGCCGGAACTCGGCGATTCCCGGTCTGCGCTGGATTGGAGCATTCAAAGCAAAACCCGTTCCGGGAATGGACGCGCGTTACTTCTTTTCCATCACGCATTGCAGGGGATGCTGATGCTTGCGGGCAAAATC
>JACDAG010000507.1 GCA_013695565.1 Bradyrhizobium sp. | reverse complement strand
GGGTCTGCACGCCCGACGTTTACCGGCTCTGCGCCGGCGAGATCCCCAATGCACGCGCCATCACCGCCTGCCTGCGCCGGCAGAAGGGAAGTCTGAGCCCGGCATGTGCGGCGGTGTTCGAGCAGTGAGGACTTAAGGCTCCAGCGCCGACGGGTACTTCGGCAACGTCCGCCTGAGGTGAGATCAGGGACGCGTCATGCCTGCTGGTCTGCCGGCGGCCCTTCCAAACGGGGTCCATTAAATACCCCTCAATATCCATCAGCCCCCGCCCTAACCGGTGGGGTTTTTAGTGCGCGATCCCGTCGGCAGCTCGCGCTCACGATCAATTTTGTCGGAACGAATCCCTACGGCTCCAAGTTGGTCTGTACCGGAGGTTCACATGGATAAAGAAACCAAGCGCGAGTTTCTAATTATGCTTGTAAGTGCCACGAGCGCCATACCGCTCGCCACAGCACTAGTTTTGGCCTTGAGTTACTGAGGCAGTCAAATCGGTTTCGCCGAGGGCCGGACGGTTGCAGCGTTCGTTCCCGCCAGTCTAGCCCCGCCCTCACCGGCGGGGCTTTTTCGTCGTGTGACGTTCATCACAGCAGCCAATCCAGCCTTCGCGTATCCCTTGATCACGGCTGGCGGGAATGGTCTCGCCGCAGAAAACAATCAGGAGAGATTCTATGAGCAATCACGCTTCCATGCTGACGGAAAACGATCTTGAAGCTGTTTCGGGCGGCAAGGATACGACGGTACGTTTCAGTTTCTTCGGAATCAGGGTCAGCGTCAGCACGTTTGACGGGCCCAACGGGCCGATCACATGCACCACCGTTAGCGGTCCCAGAGGGAGCAGCCATGACTGCACCATTCCGATGTAGCAGAGAGCCCGCCTTCACCGGGCGGGGTTTCCTTTGTTACCGAAAACCCGATCGCCGCGCGGCACATTTGTCATATCAACGGCGCACCACGCCAGAGAGGGTGGATCGTGATTTTCCTGTTGGCAGGCGCGGGGCGGAGTGCCCATTCGCGTTTACCTACCTCTGCGCGAGAAGATGATTTCGCGTGCTCTGGCGGATTGCGATAGCAATGACGATCGCCGGATTCTTCGCGTAGCCGATCAGGTTCACGCCGGGCAGGAGTCTATCGAGGCGTGACGATGCGTGTCACGATCCCATTTGTGAAAAACAAATAGCCTTCGGGGTAGCCCCAAACTGTTTGCTTCCCGCCGGCGTCTACGGATTCCCTTTTGTGCTCTGGCTTACCCCAGCACGACGCAAGCACTTCGCTTTCTGACATTCCAATTGATGGCGGAGCCAGGCTGCGACAAGCGGCTGCCCGTTGCCGTGCCTGGGTGGCCGCTTCCCCCTCCAGATCTTTTCTGTACATCTCAGACAAGGCGGGATCAGGCGTATCCCGGGGCGGAGAGGGCGTCGCGGGTGGCCCTGCACCACCGGTTACCCATGCGATCGCGAGCAAGAGAACCAATTGCCGCATTCGTACCAAATTTCTGCGTCGCCACCGACCGACCTAATGCAACGTTGCCCGAGGATGGAGGAGCCCTGGCAGTTGCAATCGGAGGAGCAAGGCTTTGCTGATCGAGGGAGGACACGGAGCGGGCGAATACCGAATCGCTTCCATCGCTGCGATGAGATTCACCAGCCAGGCGTCGCCAGGATCGGTACTCGATGCAGCAGACCGGCCAGTCATAAGTTTGCCCCTTGGCTGTTGACCGACAACAACGCTAGGCCGTGATTGTTTCCGGACCACTTCGCGGCGGGTCGAAAATGGTTTCGACGGAGGTGGCAGGATGTCCACAGCCATACACCGGCAGGGGGCGTCGCAGCGCATGTACGCCTGATGCACACTTCGAAGGTGATCCTTGGGCGCGAGCCCGGGACCACCTCACGGGAGGCTACCTCAGGGAGCCTCGAGGGCCGGCGTATCAGCGCCGGCTTTCTGCTTTTTCACTGAGCGATTCAAGCCCTGCACGCGGGCCAGCCAGCCCGATAGAGAGGCGGCCGACGATCTCGCTCACGCCGCGCGGCAATCGACTTGCCAACACAGACACCTGTTCGGTTTGGCGGCGATTCCGAGAAGTAATTGATTTTGCTGGCTCCCCGGGCTGGATTCGAACCAGCGACCATTCGATTAACAGTCGAATGCTCTACCGCTGAGCTACCGAGGAATAGGCGAAACAATGTTCGCGAGCCGGGTGCGTATAACAAAGCCTTCCGGGCTTGCAAAGGACCAAATGACCTTTGCCGTCACGGTCGCAGGATGGAGCGGAAATCCTCACCGGCTCAACGATTTGACGCCATTTTCCTGCCAGCGGGCGGACATGACCCGTAACGCGCCGGCGCAATCCCGGCATCCGCCTGGGGCAGGGCGCAAGCCGCCAATTCGACTCAATCCGCCCTGAGGTTTGGAACCGTCGGGTTTCACGGAGCTGATTCGATGCCAGCCACTGCCGCCGACCTGATGAGAGCCGTGCCTTCGATCGTGCCGAGCGATATTCCGAACCTGAGCGACGACGAATGCCTGCTGCGGCTCGCACACGCGCTTGCTGAGCAGGATTTCGAGCATCTGGACGAGGTAGCGCAACTGATTGGCCGGCTCGCCGTCGCGATCGAATAGAGCAACTCGCGGGCCGATCTCGCGCCCGGTGCGCGCACGCCAGCGGCGTGTTGCGTTTTGCCGGAGCTTGTACCAAAGATGACCCGGTTTCAGCTCTCCCGGCGGCAACGCAGCTTGCTTTCAGGGTCTCAGCCAAAGGGTCTCAGTCTATGTCCGGTTTTTCGACCGCGCGCCAGAAGATGGTCGATGGTCAGGTGCGTCCGAGCGACGTCACCGATATCCGCATCATCGATGCCATGCTGGCGGTGGCGCGCGAGACCTTTGTCCCCGAAAACAAGCGCGCGCTGGCCTATCTGGACCTCGATCTCGACGTCAGCGAGGGCGGCTCGGCAAGGCTGGTCCTGATCAAGCCCGCGGTGCTGGCGAAGATGCTGCAGGCCGCCGAAATCAAGGAAACCGATCATGTTCTGGTGGTGGGCTGCGCCACCGGATACACCGCCGCGGTGATCGGCCAATTTGCCGCGCAGGTCCGCGGCGCCGCGTCATCCGATGGCGATCCGGCCAACGCGCCGTTCGACGTCATCGTCCTGAATGGTGCGACCGAGATCGTGCCTGAGAAGCTCTATGGGCAATTGCGGGAAGGCGGCCGCCTGGTCGGGGTTTTCGCGACGTCCCAGCCGCCGCGCGCGACCCTCGTGACCTGTTCCCATGGCGATTTCGGGAACCGGGCGCTGTTCGACGCCGCGGCACCCGTGCTGCCTGGCATGGAACGGCTCCCAGCGTTCGTTTTCTAGCCGTTCAACGCCTAAAATCCCATTCGAAATCAGAAGTGTGGCCCGTTTGCCCCACGTGAAGAGTTTCGACCGCGTTTGCTTGCGGGGTAGTTCCGTCCGGCTTAGGTGCGGAATAAGGTGAGCCGGGACTCACTTCGACTGAAGCGACGTCCGGCTCCTGTATTTGCGCCGGCGAACGAAATGAATGGATTACCAGGGATGCGTGGGGTGAAGGCTTTTACCGGAGCTGCGGCTTCGGTCCTTCTTTTGGCTCTGGCGGGCCCGATGCCCGCTTTGGCCGATACGATCGAGGCCGCTCTGGTGCGTGCCTATCAGACCAATCCGCAGCTCAATGCACAGCGTGCCCAGGTGCGCTTCACCGATGAAGGCGTGCCGCAGGCGTTGTCGGGCTATCGCCCAAGAGTCAACGTCACCGCCAGTGCCGGTACTCAATATACCGAGGTCGTCAGCACCGGCGGTGGCAACGAAGAACGTCTCGTAAAAAATCGAATTGCTGGCGCCAACGCCCCGCGCAGCATCGGCGCCACGGTTACCCAAAACCTGTTCAACGGTCAGCAGACCGCCAACAAGACCCGCGCCGCCGAAAGCCAGGTTTCCGCCGCGCGCGAAGCCTTGCGGGTTCTCGAACAGACGGTTCTGCTCACGGCCGCGACGACTTACATGGACTATCTGCGCGATTCCGCGATCGTCGAGGTTCAAAAGAGCAACGTTCGTGTGCTCGAGCAGACGTTGAAGCAAACGAAGGACCGCTTCAATGTCGGCGAAGTGACGCGTACCGACGTCGCCCAATCGGAGGCGCAGCTTGCCGCCGGCAAGACCCAGCAACTCACCGCCGAGTCGAACCTGACCACGACCCGCTCGAAGTTTCGCCAGGTCATCGGCAACGAGCCGGTCGCGTTAGCGCCGGGTTCGCCGGTCGATCGGTTTTTGCCGGGCACGCTGCCGAGTGCGATTGAGCTCGGTCTGACGCAAAATCCGAATGTCACGGCAGCGATGTTCGGCATCGACGTCAGCTATCTCCAGGTCAAGGTCAACGAAGGCGCGCTGCTGCCGACGCTTAACCTGCAGGCGTCGGTGCAACAGTCCTATGAACAGCAAATGACGATCTACAGTTCGTTCGGGGCGTCGGCGGTTGCGCAGCTCAATGTCCCGATCTTTCAGGGCGGCGGCGAGTATGCGCTGATCCGCCAATCCAAGGAAACCCTGGCGCAGCAGCGCCTCGTTCTTGAACAGCAGCGCGATCAAACCCGCGCCAACGTCGTCACCGCCTGGGGGCAATTGGTCGCCGGCAAGGCGCAGGTGCAATCGGCGCAGGCGCAGGTGACGGCGTCCGAGATCGCGCTGAATGGCGTGCGTGAGGAAGCCAAGGCCGGTCAGCGCACCACGCTCGACGTGTTGAACGCGCAGCAGGCGCTGGTCAACGCGCGCGTGGCGCTTGTGACCGCCCAGCACGATCGCGTGGTGGCTTCCTATTCCGTGTTGAACACGGTGGGACGGTTGTCGCCGATCGTGCTCAACCTGCCGACCGAGACCTACGATCCGAGCGTGCATTATCATCAGGTGCGCGACAGCTGGATCGGCGTCCGCACGCCTGACGGCCGCTGATATTACCGGCCACCAGCCTGCGTGCGGGATGATGCCGTCACCCGGGGGATGACAAGCGTCACCCGGACCGGATGACGTCACCACCCGACGGGGAGTACGCCGGGTGCGTTGTTGCAATCACTTGTTGCCGTGACATACCTTTATTGGAGGCAGCAGGGCGATTCGCACCGGTTTTTTCGTATCTTTGGCCGCGTGCCGGGTTGCCTTCAGGGGAGCGGGACCCCGCGCGATGCATCGGGCGGGCTTGATCTGGGGACAAGTCTGGCTTGTGAGATGAAAATCCCGCCCTGCATATCCGGAACCGGCAAATCCTGCGTGGCTTGGTGTAAAATGGTTTCGATGTGGAGTCGGAGATGACGCAACCTGCAAAGGTCCAAGAGCCCTCGATGGAGGAGATTCTGGCGTCGATCCGTCGCATCATTGCCGACGACGAAGCCAAACCTGCCGACGCCAAACCTGCTGACGTAAAGCCGGCTGCGGCGGAGAAGCCCGCAAGTCCGCCGCCGGCAAAGCCCGAACCGCCGGCCGCCAGGGCGCCGGCGATGAAAGACATTCCGCCGTCGGCCATCGCGCCGAAACCGGCCGCCGCGGCGCCCAAGCCCGCACCGCCGCCTGCGCCTGAGCCCAACAACCAGGACGACATCGACGCGATGCTGGCGAGCCTCGACGCGGCGACGCCGGAGTCCGACATCCGGCCGGCCCAGCCCGAAGCCGATGTGTTCGAACTTACCGACGACATGGCCGTGGCGGATCCCGTGCCAGCGGCTGCTTCCTCATTCCACAAGATCGAGCCGCAGGACGACATCGAGTTTACCGAGGCCGCCGCCGCCAAGGCGCCGCATCGGCAACCGGCCTATGAACCGCCACCGTTCGAGAATGCGGCCGCGGCGTCGCCGGCGCAGCAGATATTGTCGCGCTCGACCGTGTCCGCCGTCGAATCCGCCTTCAATTCGCTGGCCAACACCGTGCTCAGCAACAACGCGCGCACGCTGGAAGATCTGGTCAAGGAAATGCTGCGGCCGATGCTGAAATCCTGGCTCGACGACAACCTGCCGGGAATGGTGGAGAAGCTCGTCAAAGCCGAGATCGAGCGGGTTTCGCGCGGGCGCTGATCGCCCAAGAGGCTTACACGAGGCTCCGAGAGGCCGTTCTGGCCCTCATTCAGCCACCCAGGCGGGCTTTATCGGGTTTGGATGCCGGGTCAGGTTGACTTGGCGTCCTCCGGCGGCTTTCTAGCCCCCTTAACATCATCCCGAATTGCATTGTCATCATGATCGAGAAAAACTACCAGCCCGCCGATATCGAAAGCCGCATGAGCAGCCTCTGGGAGGCGAGCGGTGCGTTCAAGGCCGGCCGCCCCGAGCGGAAAGACGCCGAGCCCTTCACCATCGTGATCCCGCCGCCGAACGTGACGGGATCGCTGCATATGGGGCACGCGCTCAACAACACCTTGCAGGACATCCTCTGCCGCTTCCAGCGCATGCGCGGCCGCGACGTGCTGTGGCAACCCGGCACCGATCACGCCGGGATCGCGACCCAGATGGTGGTCGAGCGGCAATTGATGGAACGGCAGGAGCCGGGCCGGCGCGACATGGGCCGCGCCAAATTCCTCGAACGTGTCTGGCAGTGGAAGGCCGAAAGCGGCGGCGTCATCGTCAATCAGTTGAAGCGTCTCGGTGCGTCCTGCGACTGGTCGCGCGAACGCTTCACCATGGACGAAGGCCTGTCGCGCGCCGTTGCCAAGGTGTTTGTC
>JACDAG010000473.1 GCA_013695565.1 Bradyrhizobium sp. | reverse complement strand
TCATCTTGGTCCGCGGCAGATATATCATCGTGCGTCCGCAAACCCATGAAATCGTCTATATTATCGAAGGATAAAAATTGAGGTTTAAAGAGGGTAGCTACGGCTGCCCTCTTTTTTGCGGAAACGGACCCGACAATTTCTCAATTGCCGCAGCCCCCATACATGTTCTCCATTACGCAGATGGGAGCGCAGTATTGGACTCAACCCACCGGGTACTCCACTGATCAAAACCAAAGCAGGGAGGCGATGACGCCTTTGACCTCACGACGAATGCGCGGCGCACCACGCCCTGCGCGCAGGTAAATGCAAAAAAAATGGCAAAAAAGCAGAAAGACACTCCTGCCCCAAGTCGCGGCTTCTGGATTTTCATAGCTTGCTGCGCGTTGGGAGCGATTACGTTTATTGCGCTTTTGATCGGCGGCGAGATTCGAGGTGAACGCGTCGGTCCCAATATCGAACACAAGTCGCATTGATTGGCCGTCGCGCACTTTGCGATGGATGCCGGGCGGCGTCGGATTTAGCGGAAATCTCGAAATCGTGATGATGGCTTATGTCGAACTTCGGGTTCTAGTCGGCCCGGCCGGCCGAATTACATGGGTCCATTCTCCTGAGTACCGCGGGCTACCCTGGAGCACGCGGAGAAGGTTGGATCCCAGTCGCTCTCCCTCCGCCATTTACACGATTGTGTACGCCAAAATACGATTTCCTTCAACACAGTTGCTGACTGCTCATGCGTCGATCATGGCGGCATCTTCCGGGCGGCAAGGCGCGCTAGCTAAAGGCGACGGGCGATTTCCTCGTAACAACTGCCCTCATCGCGCAGTCATAGGAATCTTCACCGCTGCACTTGCGTGTCCATTTTCGAACGTTCAGCCGCTGCCGAACTGTCAGGCATCTCGATCGGATTCCAGAACCAGGAGAGACACCGGTAATAGTTCGCGTCGCGTTCCTGATATTACTTGCGGCGGACATCGCAGACGATCGGATCTTCCGCGTGATACAAGTCCCAAAGTGCTCGGGATTCGAGCTGGACGCGCGACGTTCGCGTAACGCGGTCACGCTGGAACCGCGAGAATGCCGATGCGATGTCACCGTTAGCCGCGCTCATCAGAGCCGCGAGGTAACCCGCATCCTCGATCGCCATGCCTGCTCCCTGCGCAAGCGATTGCAGCGTCGCATGCGCGGAGTCGCCAAGCAGGGCCACTTGGTCTAACCGAAACCAGACGCCTCCCCGGAGGGAGACAGGATATCCGACATCCGGTTAATTGAAGGAGACGAGCGAATTGTCGATTGTCTGATACCAAGCCAGTCTGGAGCTTCGCAGGGCCCTTCAGCGGCGCACGCTTGTTGCCGATGCGCTGATTGCGAACTGCTGCCTGGCCGGCACCAACACCAACACCCGCCGGGTGCGCCGCGCGCTTGGCGCTCTGTTTGCCGGCACGGTCGGCAAGGACACGGTGAACCGGGTCTGGCGCAAGGTGAAGAGCGACTGGGATGCGTGGAACGCCCCCTCGCTGGCCGAAGAACCGATCGTGCGGCTGATCCTCGACGGCACCGTGGTGCGCGTGCGGCTCGACCGCAAAGCGACCTCGATCTCGCTGCTCGTCGTTCTCGGCGTGCGGGCGGACGGCCAAAAGGTGCTGCTGGCGATCAAAAGCATGGGCGGCGAGAGTGCCGAGGCCTGGCGCGCGGTCTTCGATGACCTCATCAAACGCGACCTCCGGCGGCCGGAGTTTCTCATCGTCGATGGTGCGCCAGGCCTCGACAAGGCGATCGCAGCCGTCTGGGCCGGCGTGCCGGTCCAGCGGTGCACCGTTCACAAGCACAGGAACTTGCTGGCGCACGCGCCCGAGCGCCTGCATGACGACCACCGCCAACTACAACGACATGATCTACGCGGCGACACGTGAGGAGATCGAGGTCCGCCGCAAGGCCTTCATCCGCAAGTGGCGGCTCAAGCACCGCGCCGTTGCCGACAGCCTGGAGGAAGCGGGCGAACGCTTGTTCGCCTTCACCCGGCTGCCGCCAAGCCAGTGGCGCAGCGCGCGCACGACCAATGCGATCGAACGATTGCACGAAGAGTTCAAACGGCGAATCAAAACGCAGACCGTGCTGCCGTCCGCCGACACCGCCGCCATGTTGTTCTGGGCGCTGCTTGCCTCGGGACAGATCAACATGCGCAAGGTCGACGGCTGGCAGACCCTCGCCACAAAACCTATCGATCAGCTAATTGACCTCGCCGCGTGATCGGATAACTTCATGTTGCCGGAGATCGCGCCACACAAATTCCAACCACTTTCCGGACGGCACCTTCCCAGGT
>JACDAG010000430.1 GCA_013695565.1 Bradyrhizobium sp. | reverse complement strand
ATGTCGAAGACGTGGCGCTGTTGCTCGACGCCATGAGCGGCGAACACCCCGGCGATCCCTTGTCGCTGCCGGTGTTGCCGAATTCTTTCCTGTCCGCCGTACGCGCAGGCAGCAAGCCGAAGCGCATCGCTTATTCGTCCGACCTCGGCATCACGCCTGTGGATCCCGAAGTCGCCGCCATCACCCGCAAGGCGGCGCAGCGTTTCGCCGAACTGGGCGTCATCGTAGAAGAAGCCCATCCGGATCTGCGCGAAGCCCATGAATGTTTCCACGTGCTGCGCGCGTTCGACTTCGCGCTGAGCAAGGCGCAATTGCTGCGCACCAAGCGCGACCAGCTCAAGCCCGAGGTGATCTGGAATATCGAGGAAGGCCTCAAGCTGACCGTCGAGCAGCTCGAGCGCGCCGAAGCGCAACGCGTCGCCATGACCGCACGCACGCTGGAATTCTTCGACAAATATGACCTGCTGCTGGCGCCCGCGACCATCGTGGCGCCGTTCCCGGTCGAGAACCGCTATGTCGCCGAATGCGACGGCAGGAAATTCGACAATTATGTCGAATGGCTCGGCATCGTCTATGCAATCACGCTGGTATGTTGCCCCGCGTTGTCGCTGCCGTGCGGCTTTACCGCGTCGGGCCTGCCGGTCGGACTGCAGATCGTCGGACCGCCGCGCGGCGAGGCCAAACTTCTCGCCGGCGCCAGGGTGCTGGAAGACATTCTGGGCGTGCGCGGCACCACGCCGATCGAGCCGCGCGCGCCGAAGTAAGGACAAGCCCGCGATATCCCCCTGGAGCGTAACGTGCTTTGCGCCAGGTCTGAGGGAACCGTGCGCGGCCCCCGGCCGTTACCTCCGCTGTTCCGAAAGGCGCACTGGACCGGGATAGCCGGGCTTATAGGTCGCGCGTGGGAGACCAGACATGACAGATCAAGTCATCAAGCCCGCCAGCGACCATCTCGACATCGCCGACGTCGAGCGGCGGATCAAGGCGATCTTCATCGGCTCGATCGGCAACCTCGTCGAATGGTATGATTTCTACGCTTATACGGCGTTTGCGCTGTACTTCGCGCCGGCATTCTTCCCCAACAGCGATCCCGTGGTGCAGCAGCTCAACGTCGCGGTGTTGTTCGCCGCGACCTTCCTGATGCGGCCGCTCGGCGGCTGGCTGTTCGGCTACATCGCCGACCGCCATGGCAGGCGGTTGTCGCTGACGCTGTCGGTGGTCTGCATGTGCTTCGGCTCGCTGATCATCGCGGTGACGCCGACCTATGCCTCGATCGGCATCGCCGCGCCTGCCATCCTCGCGCTGGCTCGGATCATCGAGGGCCTCAGCCTTGGCGGCGAATACGGCGCCAGCGCCACTTATCTAAGCGAGGTCGCCGACCCCAAACACCGCGGCTTCTATTCGAGCTTCCAGTACGTCACCCTGATCGGCGGCCAGCTCACCGCGATCATCGTGCTGTTGCTGCTGCAAAAGGTATTCTTGACGCCGGAAGAGCTGAAGGAATGGGGTTGGCGGATCCCGTTCGTGATCGGCGCCCTGCTCGCGGTATTCGCCGCGGTCATGCGACGTAACCTGCACGAAACCGAAGCATTCGAGGAAGCCAAGAAGGTCAGCAAGCCCTCCGGTTCGATCACGGGACTGCTGAAATATCCGCGCGAGCTGTTGCTGGTGGTCGGCCTCACCGCCGGC
Organism: Bradyrhizobium sp.; assembly: GCA_013695565.1. GTDB lineage: Bacteria > Pseudomonadota > Alphaproteobacteria > Rhizobiales > Xanthobacteraceae > Bradyrhizobium. The sequence continues at coordinate 3,053 of JACDAG010000430.1, read as the reverse complement.
GGCACCGCGGCGTTCTATACCTTCACCACCTACATGCAGACCTTCGTCAAGCTGTCGGTCGGTCTCACCGAAGACCAGACCACGTACGTGATCTTCGGCTCACTGATCTTCGCGACGCTGCTGCAGCCGATCTATGGCGCGTTATCCGACCGCATCGGCCGCAAGCCGCTGCTGATCTTATTCGGCGTCGTCGGCACGCTGGCGACGATCCCGATCCTGACCACGTTGAAGGAGACCAAGTCGCCCTTCGTCGCATTCCTGCTGATCTGCGCCGCCTGGATTTTCGTCGCCGGCTACACCTCGATCAATGCGATCGTGAAGGCCGAGTTGTTCCCGACCAATGTCCGCGCACTCGGCGTCGGCCTGCCCTATGCGATCACGGTATCGCTGTTCGGCGGCACCGCGCCCGCGGTCGCGCTCTACTTCAAGACCCTCGGGCACGAGGACTGGTTCTATTGTTATCTCAGCGGCATGATCTTTCTCTCGCTGATCATCTATGCGACGATGCGCGATACCAAACATGAATCGGCGATGCATCGCCACGAGTGACGGATGGAATGACCGACGACCGTGAACCGCCGCCGGAGAGCAAGCTGACGCGCAGCAAGGAGCGCTGGGCGCGCGAGGGCCGTTTCCTCACCGGCAAGATCACCCGCCCCGAAGACGCACGCCTGCCACCGGGCCAGCACCTCACCAGGGATTGGCCGGTGCTCGATCTCGGCCTGACGCCGAACATTTCCCGCGAGCGCTGGCGGCTCGACGTCTACGGCGCGGTCGAAAATCCGATCTTCTGGAATTTTAAGGAATTCACGGCGCAGCCGCAGGCGAAATTCCTGTCCGACATTCATTGCGTCACCACATGGTCGCGCTACGATAATCGATGGGAGGGTCTTTCGACCCGCGATCTCCTGATGGCCTGCCGGCCGCGCGACGAGGCGCAATTCGTGGTGCTGCATTCGCATGATGGCTACACCACCAACCTTTCGCTGGAAGATTTCGCCGCCGAGGATGCGCTGCTCGCCCATAGCTGGTCCGGTCAACCGCTGGAGCGGGACCATGGCGGCCCGGTGCGGCTGGTGGTGCCGCATCTCTATTTCTGGAAGAGCGCCAAATGGCTGCAGAGCGTCGAATTCCTCGATAAGGATGCACCGGGCTATTGGGAAGTCCGCGGCTATCACAACCGCGGCGATCCCTGGGTCGAGCAACGCTATTCCGGCGACTAACGCCACACCGAGCCAACGGAGAACGCCCGTGCCGACCGAACGCTTTCAATTCACCGGGGAAGGCGGCCATCAGCTCGCCGCGGCGCTGGATAGACCCGACGGCGCAATCCAGGCCTACGCGCTGTTTGCGCATTGTTTCACCTGCGGCAAGGAAGTGCTGGCGGCGAAACGCATTGCGACCGCGCTGACGGCGCGCGGCATCGCGGTGCTTCGGTCCGATTTCACCGGCCTCGGCAACAGCGAAGGCGAATTCGCCAACGCGACCTTCTCGTCGAACGTCGCCGACCTCGTCCACGCCGCCGATTATTTGCGCGAAACCCGGCAAGCGCCCGCGATCCTGATCGGCCACAGCCTCGGCGGTGCGGCGATCCTCGCCGCCGCCGGTCAAATTCCGGATGCCAGGGCGGTCGTCACCATTGCAGCACCTTCCGATCCCGCCCACGTCACGCATCTGTTCAAGGATCGCATCGAGGATATCCGCGCCCACGGCAAGGTCGAGGTGCAACTCGCGGGCCGGCCGTTCCATATCAAGCGCGAATTTCTCGATGACATCGCCGAGCATGGCCTGATGGCGCATGTCGCCAAGCTGCACAAGGCGCTGCTGGTCATGCATTCGCCGACCGACGACACCGTCGGCGTCGACAACGCCACGAATATCTTCGTCGCCGCCAAGCATCCGAAGAGTTTCGTGTCGCCGTCCGGCGCCGATCATCTCCTGAGCAACAAGCGCGATTCCGTCTATGTCGCCGAAATCATCGCGGCCTGGGCTGAACGCTATGTCGAACCGCTTCCGGTTCAACCAGCCGCGAAACTCGGCGAGGCGCCGCGCAATGTCGTGGTGCGCGAGACCCGTGCCGGTAAATTCCAGCAGACCGTCACCGCCGGCCCGCACCAGATGCTGGCCGATGAACCCATCGCCGCCGGTGGTCAGGACAGCGGGCCGGGGCCGTATGATTTTGTGCTGGCGGGCCTCGGCGCCTGCACCTCGATGACGATGCGAATGTACGCCGACCGCAAATCGCTGCCGCTGGAGCGCATCACCGTGACGCTGCAGCACAAGAAGATCCATGCGGAGGATTGCGCCGAATGCGAAACCCGCGTGGGCATGCTCGACCAGATCGACCGGGTGATCTCGATCGAGGGCGTGCTCGATGCCGATCAGCGCAAGCGGCTGATGGAAATCGCCGACACGTGCCCGGTGCATCGGACGCTGACATCGGAAATACGCATCGTGACGAAGGCCGCGGAGTGAGCCGCAGCTAGGCCGTCGCCAGCGGACGGACGCGGAGTGCGCCGCGCAGGCCTAGGGCCGTACCGACCAATATTCCAGCGACTGCGATGAACGAAGCCAGCGCCAGCGTCGAAAACCCGGTCAGCCCCTGCCCGATCGAGCAGCCGAACGCCATCACGCCGCCCGCGCCCATCAGTGCCGCACCGCTGGCCGAGCGCAGCATGTGGCGGGGCGATCGGTAACCCTCGAGGTGGAAGCGTCCGGTCGCCAGCGCCGTGATGAGGCTGCCGGCGAGCACGCCACCGACGGTCGCGATACCGAAATTCAGCGTCGATCCCGTCGACAGCATGACATATTGCAGAGCGTCCGCGATCGGCGCCACGAAGGTCAACGACACCACCGGCGTCGGATTGAAATCGTCAGCACCGAGATAGCCGCTGGCGAACCAGCCGCCCGCCACCAAAAGACCGATCACGAGACCCGAAGCGACCTGTCCCGACGATTTCCGGAACGGCGCATGCGCGAAGGCGAAGATGATAAGCGCCGCGCTGATCACGGAAGCCGCCAGCATGCGAGCCGTGATGCTGCTGAGCCCGAAC
>JACDAG010000427.1 GCA_013695565.1 Bradyrhizobium sp. | reverse complement strand
CCGCCCAACCCCGCGCGGGGCGACCACGACGGCACGTGGGACGACCACGACGCCAGCGTTGCGCACGCATCCGCCATACGGGCCGCGATGAAAGCCGCGGCCACATCCGCCCGCGGCGTCCGCCGCGCTGAAGCTTGCAAAGGAGGACGCGACCAAAACTGCTGCGAAAAGGTATTTCATGTTTTCTCTCGATTTTTGGCCGCCATGCGGCACGATTCCGAACCTAGTCACGGAGACCTGAATAGAAAATGAATGTTGTTGATTCGTGATGCAGCGGCAACAAATTGCCGGTTGCCGCGCTATCATAAACATTTGTCCGCGCCTTATTTGCGGCTAATTTGTAAACAGGCGGCAACTCGAACATGCCAACTCGAGTTAGGCTTCACTCGCGCCGAACAGCGCCGCAAATTTCTTCTCGCCGTTGCGACTGAAATTGACCACGCGGCTGGCCGGCGCGGAATCGCGGGCGGCCCAGTTCAATTCGGTGAAGCGGCTCATCACGGCCGCACCGAGCGTGCCGGCGAGGTGATGTCGTCGCTCGCTCCAGTCGAGGCAGGCTTTGCAGACCGGCCGGCGCGGATGGGCCAGGGTGTCGGCGTCGATCTGCAGCGCCTTCGCCATGAAGCGCTTGCCTTCCTGTGTGAGCTCGATGGTCTCCTTGCCTTGCCGGACGAGTTTTTGCTTTTTCATGCTGTCCAGCATCTGCACGCCGAGATCGCCGGCGAGGTGGTCGTAACAGATCCGCGCGCGGCGCAGCGCCGGATCCTTCGGCCCGGTGCGCATGCGCATGTGGCCGGCACGGGCGGCGAGCCCCGCAAGGCCCTCGAGCACGCCCGCGACATCGGGATCGGCGAGGCGATAATAGCGGTGACGGCCCTGCTTCTCCTGCTCGATCAGGCCGCCGGATTCCAGCTTGGCCAGATGCGAACTCGCCGTCTGCGGCGTGATGCCGGCCTCATGCGCCAGTTCGGTCGCGGTCAGCGCACGGCCGGTCATCAACCCCGTCAGCATGTTGGCGCGCGCGGGATCGCCGACCAGGGAAGCGACCATCGCGATGTCGGGACCTGCTTTCATAGTTCGATGATAGCCGAAGCATCGACGTCGGGCAAGCGGGTATCGTATGGCCCGAAGCTTTCGCCTCGTCATTGCGGGGAGCGATAGCGACGAAGCAATCCAGAACCCCGCTCCGCGACTCTGGATTGCTTCGCTGCGCTCGCAATGACGGCGAAAACCACAGGAGCCCCAAATGACCGTCACCGTTTTCATTCGCTACCAGCTCGATCCGTTCAAGCGCGCGATGTTCGAGGAATATTCGAAAAACTGGCTCACCATCATTCCGAAATGCGGTGGCGATCTCGTCGGCTACTGGATGCCGCACGAGGGCACCAACAACATCGCCTTCGCGCTGATCTCGTTTGACAGCCTCGCGGCCTATGAGAGCTACCGGGCGCGGCTGCGCGCCGACAAGGAAGGCATGGCCAATTTTGGCCTCGCCGAGGAGAACCAGTTCATTCTTGCCGAGGAGCTCACTTTCCTGCGCAAGGTGGTGGCGTGAACGTCTGGCAGAGCAGGCGTTGCGTCACTATGTTGGCGGCGCCAACAAACAATCCGGGGAGTGATCATGCTGACAACTGCTGACAAACGCACCGCCTTCAAGAAATTGCACGAGAGCGGCTGCTTCATCATCCCCAATCCGTTTGACGTCGGCAGCGCCAAGGCGTTGCAGCATCTCGGCTTCAAGGCGCTGGCGTCCACCAGCGCCGGGTTTGCCTGGACCATTGCGAAAGCCGATAACCGCGTCACCGTCGACGACGTCTGCGATCATCTGACGGCGATCTGCGCGGCGGTGGATATTCCTGTCAACGCCGATTTCGAGGACGGCTTTGCGCATGAGGCGGACAAGGTCGCCGTCAACGTCGCCCGCGCCGTCAAGACCGGCGTGGCCGGTCTTTCGATCGAGGATTATACCGGCGACAATGCCAAGCCCCTGTTCGAGCGTGAACTCGCTATCGATCGCATCCGGGCGGCGCGCAAGGCGATCGATGCCGACAACAGCGGCGTGCTGCTCACCGGCCGCTGCGAGGCGTTCCTGCGCGGGGTCAAGGATATGAAGCTCGTGATCGACCGGCTCACCGCCTATGCCGAGGCCGGTGCCGATTGCCTCTATGCACCGGGCATTGCGACGGCGGAGGAGATTGCGACGGTCGTAAAGGCGGTCGCGCCAAGACCCGTCAACCTGCTGGTCGGCGCGGCCGGCCCCTCGCTGAAAATTGCCGGCGATCTCGGCGTGCGCCGCATCAGCGTCGGCGGTGGGTTGGCGCGGACGGCGTGGACCGGCTTCATGAAGGCATCAAAGGAGATGGCGGAGCAGGGCACGTTCACCGAGATCGCCAACGGCTATCCCGGCGGCGAACTCAACAAGAT
>JACDAG010000412.1 GCA_013695565.1 Bradyrhizobium sp. | reverse complement strand
CGGCCCTGGTCCATCACCATGATGCGGTCGCAGGACAGAACCGTCGCCAGCCGGTGAGCGATCACCAGCGTGGTGCGGTGACGCATCAATTCTTCCAGTGCGGTCTGCACCAATGTTTCGGATTCCGCATCGAGCGCCGAGGTTGCTTCATCGAGCAGCAACAGCGGCGCATCGCGCAGGATGGCGCGGGCAATCGCGATGCGCTGGCGCTGGCCGCCGGACAGCGTCACGCCGCGCTCGCCAAGCTGCGTCTCGAAACCATCCGGCAGGCGACGCAGGAATTCGGTGGCGTGCGCCAGATCGGCGGCGCGCTCGACCTCGGCATCGCCAGCATCAGGCCGGCCGAAGCGGATGTTTTCGCGCGCGGTGGCCGCGAACACCACGGAGTCCTGCGGCACCAGCGCGATGCGTGCGCGCACCTCGCGCGGATCGGCCGATTTGATCGGGACGCCATCGACCGAGATCACACCACTGGCGGGATCGTAGAACCGCAGCAGCAGATGAAACAACGTGCTCTTGCCGGCCCCCGACGGGCCGACGATCGCGACCTTCTCTCCCGCCCGCACCGACAGCGAGACGCCGTCGATCGCCCGCACATCCGGGCGCGTCGGATAGTTGAAGCTGACATTTTCAAATCCGACATCGCCGCGCGCCGGCACCGGCAGCGCGACCGGCACCGCCGGCGCCATGATCTGCGATTTGACGCGCAGGATCTCGAACAGCCGCTCGGCGGCCCCTGAGGCGGCGGAAACTTCGCCCCAGACTTCGCTGAGCTGGCCAAGCGCGGACGCCGCGAATGCCGCGTACAGCACGAACTGGCCGAGCCGGCCCGGGCTGATCGAACCGGTCAGCACGTCGTGCGAGCCGACCCAGAGGATCAGCACGACGCTGGAAAACACGATGAAGATGATGATCAAGGTCAGCACGGCACGCGCCCGCGTCGAGTTGCGCGCGGCGTCATAGGCCTGTTCGACCTCGCGACCGAAGCGCGTGGCGGCCAGCCGCTCGCTGGTATAGGCCTGCACGGTCCGGATCGAGCCGACCAGCTCGGAGGCATAGGCGCTGGCATCGGCCAGCGTGTCCTGCGCATTGCGCGACAGCCGCCGCACCCAGCGTCCGAACGCGACCAGCGGAATCACGATCACCGGGATCGCCAGCAGCACGAACAGCGAAAGCTTCGGGCTGGTGATCACCATCATGGTGGTGGCGCCGATGAACAGCATGAGGTTGCGCAGCGCGATCGACACCGACGCGCCGACCGCGGACTTGATCTGGGTGGTGTCGGCGGTGAGCCGCGACACCAGTTCGCCGCTGCGGGCGGAATCGAAGAACGCGGGCGACAGCGAGATCAGATGCGCGAACACGTCGCGCCGCAGGTCGGCGACGATGCGCTCGCCGATCGTCATCACCAGATAGAACCGCGACGCGCTGGCGCCGGCCAATACCGCGACGACCGCGATCATCACACTGAAATAGTTGTTGATCATCGCGATGCCTTCGGGCGTGAAGCCGAAGTCGATCATGCGCCGGACCGCGATCGGAACCACCAGCGTCGTGACCGCCGCAACCGTCAACGAGACAAACGCCAATAGCGCCCGGCCGCGGTAGCGCGCGATGTAGGGCGCCAGCGCCAGCAGCGGGCGCAGTTTTGCACTCGTTTTAGCCGGCGACTGCGTCAGCTGGCTTTCGATGAAGGCCTCTTCCTCGAGCAGCGCATCGCGCCGCGGCGGAACGCTCCCGCGTGGGTCTTCAAGCTGTTCGGCTGCGCTCATGAAAAGGGACCAGTTTCGATGCCCCCAGATAGGCCCCGGGAGGGGCGCTGGCAAATCCGGGAGAGACCCAATCCGGTGACATACCCAGCTTGTTTTGGAGGGCTTCTTGCGTTATAGACCCGCCAAATCCCGTACCCCTGACATTTCGAGACGGGCGCAGGCGCGCCGAAGGATATGCCATGAAAGCCGAAATTCACCCGAATTATCATACGATTACGGTCGTTATGACCGACGGTACGGAGTATCAGACCCGTTCCACCTGGGGCAAGGAAGGCGACAAGCTGAACCTCGACATCGACTCCAAGTCGCATCCGGCCTGGACCGGCGGCACCCAGCAGATGCTCGACCGCGGCGGCCGCGTGTCGCGCTTCCAGAAGAAGTTTTCGGGCTTCCTCAAGAAGGATTGAGGGTTTCGGCCCCTCTTCACTCTGCCCACACATACGAAAACGCCCCGGTTTCCCGGGGCGTTTTTTGTTGAGGCTGTCATTCCGGGGCGATGCGAAGCATCGAACCCGGAATCTCGAGATTCCGGGTTCGCTTCGCGTCCCGGAATGACAGCTCGATGTATTACCGCTCGAAGGCCGCCTTCAGGCGGTTGAGCTGCGGAACCAGCGGGTTGCCGATCGGGGCGCGTTCGGTCACCGGGGCGTGGATCGAGGTGTCGAGCCGGCGCACGCGAGATTGAAGATTCATCGACCGCGAAATCAGGTCCTGCAATTGCTGCGGCAGTTTGGTGACCATGTCTTCCGGGCCGGGATCGGCGGCGGAGAGCTTGACCTTGGTCTTTTCGCGGTTGGCCTGGGTCAGCGTCATCTCGCCTTCCTTCACCGCGCGATGCAGCAACAGCCAGGAGGCGAGCTGCATCAGGCGGGTGGTCAACCGCATGCTCTCGGTCGCATAGGTGAGACTGACGGAACGTTCGAGCGCCTTGGCCTCGTTGCGGCCGTCGCCGTCGAGATAGGCGGCGGTCTCCTCGACCAGATCCATGCCTTCCCGGAACAAGGCTCCGAATGCCGCGGAATTAGTCAGCCGCTCGCTGAATTGAACGAGCGCGGATTCGCTATGCAAACGGTCCGCCATGGTTAACGCCCTCACGCCACTGATACGCTGCCGGCTTTGAAAGCCGCCGGCTTATGATGAACAAATCATTGCGCTTGCGAGGGCGAGAGTCCAGCCGCATCCGGAAATATGGTTTCCAGCACATGCGGGACAAAAAAGAGCCGCTGTTTCCAGCGGCTTTAAAGTTGATAACAGGGAGGCGTCAAACAGAGTGACAGGAGCCACTCGGTGTCCAAAGAGGACGATACAAGTCATAAATGGGAAAGCTTAACGGATCGTAAACGAACGATTTTCTTCAGCCTTTGTTTGCCATGTCGGCCATTGGCCGAGTGCCGGACGCATGGAGCGGCGTCACTCTGAACAGGTCGTCGGCACGACATGAAACTAGACTGACGCAAAGTGTGCCCCCTCTCCCGC
>JACDAG010000411.1 GCA_013695565.1 Bradyrhizobium sp. | reverse complement strand
CGCCCGGCCAGGATCGATATGGCGCCGCGCCTGCTCCCGCCATTCCGGAGAAAGCAGATATTCGACGGGCGTCTCAACCTGCGCGGGATCGCCGAACAAGGCATTGCGGTGCAGATACGCCTGCTTGCTGGCTTCGGCAAAGGTGTGGATGCGATCGATCTCGGACATGTTGCCGATGTCGTAGCCCGACAGCACGTTCAGCATCATCAGGGCCGCAAGGCCCTGCCCGTTCGGCGGACATTCGTACACTTGGTATCCACGGTAATCCGTCGACACCGGCGTGACATAGTCCGGCTGCGCGCTCGCGAAGTCCGCCATCGTATGCAGGCCGCCGATCGAGCGGAGCTTTGTCACGATGTCTTCAGCCACCGCGCCTTGATAGAATCCCTCAGCTCCCTTTTCCGCAACCAGCCGCAGCGTCGCTGCAAGCTGCAGGTTGCGCATGCGCGCGCCGGCGATCGGAGCCTTGCCGTCGACCAGAAAGGATTTCGCCGTGTCCGGATCCTTGGCCGCAATCGGCTCATTGCGCTTCCAGTCCCAGGCGACGCGGGACTGCACGATATAACCTTCTTCCGCCAGCTTGATCGCCGGCTGCAAGATTTCGCCGAGGCTTCGCGTGCCGTGGTCTTTCACGAGCTGCGCCCAGGCGCCGATCGCGCCGGGCACCATCACCGCATGCGGCGAATGCTGGGTGATCGCGACCTTGTGCTCGCGGTACCACGCGGCTTCCGCCGCTGCCGGCGAACGGCCGGAACCGTTGAGCGCAATCGGCGTGGGCCGTCCCTTCGGGGCATAGAGCGCAAAGCAGTCGCCGCCGACCCCCGTCATCATCGGATCGACCACGCATTGCACGGCAACCGCCGCAATCCCGGCATCGACCGCGTTACCGCCGGAGCGAAGCATTTCCAGCGCTACCAGCGTCGACATCGGGTGCGAGGTCGCGGCAGCCGCCTGCGCGGCATAGACCGGCGAGCGGCCGGGAGAGAAAAAATTGCGCAATTGAAAAACTCCTTATGGGCATGATCCCGACAAGTGGAATCCGGTTTTCGGAAAGGATCATGCCCTGTTAGTTTAGGTCAGTCCGCGGACGGCCTTGAAACCGTGTGAGGCAGCCTCCAGCGCCGAATCGATATCGGCGGGGCGATGGGCTGCCGACAGGAACATGTTATGCACGGGGTGGAAGAACGCGCCGTGGCGCAGGGCGGCAGAACAGAATGCGCGGCCCTTTTTGACATCCGGATCGGCGTCGAACAGCATCAAGGGCATCTGCGGCGGACCGCTCTGGCGGATCGCGATGCCGTTCTGGTTGGCGAGTGAGGCCAGCCCTTCGCGCAGCCGCAAGCCCATGGTGCGGATATGGCCGGGCACATCGGTTTCCCGTGCGATCCGCAGCGTCGTCCGCGCCGCCGCCATTGCCACCGTGCCGCACCAGAACGAGCCGGTCACGAACACTCTTGTTGCCGCCTCACGGAATTTGTCATTGCCGGTGACCGCCGCCAGCGCATAGCCATTGGCGATCGCCTTGCTCCAGGCGGCCAGATCCGGGCGCACGCCGAGCGCTTCCCAGCTTCCCCTGACGTCGAGCCGCAGCCCCGTGCGCACCTCGTCGAGAATGAGCGCGCCGCCCATCGCATCGCACGCGGCGCGTGCGGCCGTGGCGAATTCGCGCGTGGGCAATTCGAGATCGCGGGCAATATCGTGGCGAAAACCCGTGACCAGGATCGCGGCAAGGTCTTTTCCCGCCTCATCGACCGCCGCCTGCAGGCTCGCGACATCATTATATTCGTAATGCAACAGATGCGCGCGGTCCTCGCTGGTGACGCCGGCGACGCTTGGCGAGCACCACGGCAGCGCGCCGTGATAGCTGCCTTTGGCGACCAGCACCTTGCGCCGGCCAGTCCCTGCCCGCGCAATCGTGACGCAAGCGGTGGTCGCGTCGCCGCCGTTCTTCTGGAACATCGCCCAATCCGCATGCGGCACCATGGCGACGAAATCCTCGGCAAGATCAACCATCACCTCGCCCGGACCATTGAAGCAGTCGCCGAGGGCAGCCTGCGCATCGGCCGCCGCCTGCACCTCGGGGTGACGATGGCCGAGCAGCACCGGGCCCCAGCTGCACATGAAGTCGATATATTCGCGCCCGTCGACGTCGCGCACCCGGCAGCCCTCGGCGGAGGCGAAGAACTGTGGATAGCCTTCCGGCAGCCGCGCGGCGTTGAGATGACCCCACATGCCGCCGGGAACGACGCGCTGGGCCCGCGCCCGCAACATGGCATCCGCGCTCCGCGTTTCGTTCAATGCCGCCGCTTGCTTGGTCATGATGTCCTCGTGGTGCTCTTATTGTTGTTTTGCGCGTGCAGCAGACATGCCGCCGGCTGTGTTGACGGCGGCGGAGGCGTCATACTACCATCAAACCATTGGGCGCCAATAACAGCAAGATACCGACAATAAGAGTCCGTTCCGGCTCGCAACAACAAGCAAAATCATACGGAGGCGAGCCGATGCTGCCGCGGATTCCCAGGTCCTTCCTCCTGTTGTCGATAACAGCCGCAACAGCGTTGTTCGCAGCCTCCCCGTCGCAGGCGCAAACCAAGGGCGGAACGCTGATCTATTCCACCGTCGCCGGCCCCGCCTCGCTCGATCCCTATATGGCCGGCAGCCTGGTCGAACTCGAAATCATCCACGGGATCTTCGAGACCCTGGTGGCGATGGACGAAAACTACAACGCAAAGCCGATGCTCGCCTCCAAGGTCGAAATCAGCAACGAAGCCAAAACCTTCACTTTCACGTTGCGCAAGGGTGTCAAGTTCAGCAACGGCCAGGAAATGACCTCGGCCGACGTGCTGGGTTCCTTCGAGCGTTTCAAGAAGGTCTCGACCAACGCGCCGCTGCTGGCCGATGTCGACAAATACGAAACGCCGGACCCGTACACTTTCATTGTGCATCTCAAGAGCACCAATGCCGTCTTCGTCGACCTCCTGAAAAGCTCGACCTATCCGCTGGTGGTGCTTCCCGCCAGCCAGAAAGACAAGGCGGCGCGCGAGGTCGAGATCATCGGCACCGGCCCGTTCAAGCTCGGCGAATGGCAGAAGGACAGCCATCTGATCCTGCTGCGCAACGACGGTTACTCGGCCGACGAGAGCGCGAAGGATGCCGACGGTTTTGCCGGCAAGAAGACCGCCTATCTGGATTCCGTGCGCTACAATTTCATCCCGGAAGCCAATGCGCGGCTCGCCGCGCTGCAGACCAAAAAATCCGACGTCATCGCCGATCTCACGCTCGACCTCGCCAAGCGGCTGGAGGGCATCTCCGAACTGTCGACGCTGAAGACGTTTCCTTACTGCCAGCAATATTTCGTGCTGCATGCCAGTAACGGCTTGACCGCCAATCCGCTGATCCGGCAAGCGATCCGCGAGGTCGTCAATGTCGACGACATCCTGGCTGCGACCGGCATCCTGTCGCAGCGAAATCCCTCGCTGCTGTATCCACCGAGCCCCTATTACGCCGGCGACATGGCGGCAAAATTCTACGACCGCAAGGACCCGAAGAAGGCCAAGGAACTGTTGAAGCAGGCCGGATACAACGGCGAGAAACTCGTCCTGCAGACCAATTCCAATTATGCTTATATGCGCGACTCCATTCTGGTGCTGTCCGAGCAGCTCAAGGAGGCCGGCATCAATGCCGACGTGCAGGTGATCGACTGGATGAGCAACTCCAACAATCTGCAGCGCGGCACCGGCAACTGGAACGTCTCGACCACCAGCTTCTGCTCGCCGCCGCTGCTGGGCCCGCAGCAATGGAAGAGCACGGTCTATACCTTCCCGCATATCGACAAGGATCCGACTATCGATGCAGCGTTCGACAGCCTGTTCAAATCGGTTGACGAGGAAACGCGAAAGACGGCGTGGTTCGACATCGAAAGCCGCTTCCTCGAACAGGCCTATATGGTCAAGGTCGCCGATACCGGCTCGCTGCGCGGCTACAACAATACGCGGGTTGGCGGATTGAAGCCCTATTTCTATCAGCGCTTCTGGAATGTGTGGGTGAAGTAAGAACCGGTTCGAACGGACGCGGCTAACGACGATGGTCTCCTAGATGTTGCGCGGCGTGATCTATCGGCTGCTGCAGGCCATTCCGGTGGTCGTGATCTTTGCGGTGCTGGTGTTCATGCTGCTGCAATTGCTGCCCGGCGACCCGGCCGTCGCGATCGCGGGCAGCGAAGCCACCCCTGAGGCCATCGACCGCATCCGCACGCAACTCGGCCTCGACCGCCCACTGCTCGAACAGCTCCTGAGCTGGTTCAACCGGCTCGCCCATAGCGATTTCGGCAAATCGCTGATCCTCAATCAAAGCGTGGTCAGCGCCGTCATCGAGCGTTTGCCGGTGACCCTGTCGCTGGCGTTCCTTTCGCTCATGATCACGCTTCCGGTCGGCATCAGCCTCGGCG
>JACDAG010000370.1 GCA_013695565.1 Bradyrhizobium sp. | reverse complement strand
GTCCCGGACCGCGTGAAACGGCACCCATGCGGCGCATCGCGATCGTCGCTTTTCCGGGCGTCACCCTGCTCGATATCTCCGGTCCAGCCCAGGTGTTTGCGGAACTGGCGGCGATCGAATTGCCGGGCCCAGGCTATGCGCTGTCGTACCTCTCGACTTCGGGCGGGCTGGTGCCGACGGACGTCGGGATGATGGTCGATACCGCGGCGATCGATAGCGTCCGGCCGCATCACGTCGATACGCTGGTGATCCCGGGCGGGCCCGGCATTTGGGATATCCGCGACGACGCCCGGTTGATGCAATGGATTTCGCAGACGCTGCCCAAGGCGCGTCGGGTGGCCTCGGTCTGTCTCGGGGCTTTCGCGCTGGCCTGGACCGGCGTGCTGGACGGAAAGCGCGCAGCGACCCATTGGCGCTATTGCCCGAGACTGCAGGACAGCTTCCCCAACATCCGTGTCGAGCCGAATGCGATCTTTGTGCAGGACGGCCGGGTCTGGTCATCGGCCGGCGTCAGCGCCGGCATCGATCTGGCGCTCGCCATGATCGAGGAGGATTTCGGCCATACCACCGCGCTCGACGTTGCGCGCAGGCTGGTGGTGTTTTTGAAGCGGCCCGGCGGTCAGAGCCAATTCTCGACCGTGCTCGCGGCGCAAGCCTCCGACGTCGAAGGGCGGTTCAGCGCGCTGCACGCCTGGATCATCGAAAATATTGCAAGCGATCTCAGGGTCGAAACGCTCGCGGCGAAAGCCGGGATGACACCCCGGACCTTCGCCCGCACCTATACCAACCGTACCGGCATGACGCCGGCGAGTGGCGTCGAGGCGCTGCGGGTCGAGACGGCACGGTTGTTGCTGGAAAGCCGGCAGGTCGGCGGCGTCATCGAGGTAGCCAAACGCGCCGGCTTCGGCGACGACGAGCGCATGCGGCGTGCGTTCCTGAGGCATCTTGGCGTATCGCCCACCGAATATCGAAGCCGCTTTTCTGGCGGTTGAGCGGCGCCGCCAGGGCTTGCGGCCACGAAGTCCCCCTGTGTTAGTCCCGAAAATGCGCCAAGCTCTGACGTTTTTGGCCACAATCCAAATCGACGCTGGTCGGATGAAAACGCTGGCCGTCATTTCGATTCTTGCGCTGCTCACCATTTCCGGGGCGGCCTACACCGACCAGCTTTTCACGGGCGATCAGCAGACGACGCATGGGGCGGGTTGATCTCGCCTCGCAAGCACCTTGGGGACGACGAGCATGCTTTCAATCGATCAATTTCTGCGCTTCATCAGCGTGCCGGCCGCGATGGCGGCATTCCTGATTGCCTCCCAGGTATCGGGTGCGGGAATTTTCCAGCCCAAGCCGATCTACCTCGCAAGCGAATAGCAGCCCTTCGTTCCCGTGCCGGATTAACCCGTTCAAAGCGGTAGCTTTCCCCGTTTACCTGCGGCTAATGTGCCGTCAAAACGGGAGAGAAACACGATGAATGACGGGACCCCCATCCGGCCGGCGCGGAATGTCGAACTCGGCGCCAGCGGCGAAGAATTCCAGAATCTGCATGAATTCGTGCGCAAGGCCCGGGCCCGGCTGAACCAGAACGCCTGGGATTATATCGTCGGGGCGTCGGAGACCGAGACCACCATGCGCCGCAATCGCATGGCGCTGGACGAGATCGCGTTCCGGCCGCGGGTGCTGCGCAATGTCGCCCGGGTCGACGCCTCCACCGAGGTATTCGGCCGCAAATTGCGCCTGCCGGTGATGATTGCGCCCGTTGGTGCGCTGGAGATTTTCGATCCCCATTCAGGTGCCGCGGTGGCGCGCGGAGCGGGCCGGTTCGGTGCGGCCCATATGCTCAGCTCTGTCTCCGAGCCTGGACTCGAGGCCACGGCAAAAGCCGCGCCCGATGCGTTGCGCATCTTCCAGCTCTATGTCCGCGGCGACGATGCCTTTGTCGAAGACACCGTCAGCCGCTCGATCGAAAATGGCTATTCCGCGTTCTGCCTGACCGTCGACACCGCCCATTACAGCCGCCGCGAACGCGATATCGCCAAGCGCTATGTGCGGGAAAGCCGCATCCGCGCCACCGGCGGCGATTTCCAGAAGGGGCTGGAATGGCGGACCGTGAAGCTGATCAAGGACAAGTATAAAATCCCGCTGGTGCTCAAGGGGATCGCGACCGCGGAGGATGCGGCCATTGCACTCGATCACGGCGTGGACTGGATCTATGTGTCGAACCACGGCGGACGCCAGCTCGACCATGGCCGCGGTTCAATGCATGTGCTGCCCGAAATCGTCGATGCGGTTGCCGGGCGCGCCAAAATCATGGTGGACGGTTCGTTCTGCCGCGGCACCGACATCGTGAAAGCGATTGCGTCGGGTGCCGACCTCGTCGGCGTCGGCCGCCTGCAATGCTGGGCGCTCGCCGCCGCGGGCGAGGCCGGCATCACGCGGATGCTGGAATTGCTGGAGGATGAAGTGATCCGGTGCCTCGGATTGCTCGGTGTCACCAGTCTTGCCGAGCTCAACAGGTCCTACCTGCATGCGGCGGCGCCGACCAATCTGCCAAGTGTGTTGAGCGCGTTTCCGCTGCTGGATATTGAACCCTATCGATATTAGGGGCGGCGACCTCGAAGCTATAACCGGTTTGCCAATGTTTCCGTTGGCGCGCTGCTTATCGCATTATCACGTGCGCACAAAAAACCGCGTTGCAGACAAAATCTGATCGAAATGTCCGACTAGTCGAAGCGGATGGTGGACAATCCCTTCGCTGAATACGAACTCGAAAGAGCGATCGCTCTTCGCTGGACGCTGCGCGACATTCAGGCCCGTCGGCTGAAAATGTCGCCCGTCAGCGACGAGGATCTGTTCGTTCTAACAGAACTCGGTTTGGTCGAGGTGCGAGATGAAGGTCCGGTGCTGACACAGGCAGGATCTGCCGTGCTGTGATCCGGTTTAGCGGGCTTTCAGAAAGCACTCACCGGAGTCGCATGGCGTACAGCGGTAGGTCAGCACATCGTAATTTTGATCGCGCGGCTCGATCATCGCCAGCCTCATTTGCGCGCCGCACTTGATGCAGGGCATTTCTATACTGGTCTGAAAGCGCGTGCAGGTCGGCGTCGGCCGGAATGTTTGCAGCATTTGATCCCCATGTTCCCGAGAGCGACGCAACGCCACAAACCGTTGAACTTTAACCGCGAATCACTATGCCACACTGTTGACATGATTGGAATCGGGCACGCTAGTCCGTATCGTTACGGGTCGGGTCAGGAAATAATTCCTTTTGATGGACGCGAACCCGGACCCTAGCGCTGGCCAATACGGCGCAGACGCCGCCCGGAATTATGCTAACGTTCCCAAGACGACATTGGAGATGGCCATGATTGAACCGAAACTTGAAGTTCCAGCCGAACTGCGCGATCTGGCCGAAAAGACTATTGATCAGGCAGAAAAGGCGTTCGGGATGTTCTTCGATGCCGCCGGCAAGTCGATGACGTCAATGCCGGGACCCGGGACCGAGATTTCGCGGCAGGCGCTCTCGTTCACCGAGCAGAACATGAAGGCAGCCTTCGAGCACGCCCGAAAGCTGGTTCATGCGACCGACCTCCAGGAAGCGATGCGGATCCAGTCGGAATTCCTGCGAAGCCAGTTCACCAATGCCGGCGAGCATATGCGGCAGATCAGCGGCGGCGTGATGTCGGCCGCAAAGGACGCGACCAAAGGCAAGTTCTGAGAGGCTCGCGTTAACGGCGTCGCGCCACCGCAACGCCGAACAGGAAAGCGACAAACAGACTCGCAAGCGGCGCTTCCCGGGTGATTGCGCTGACGGTGGAGAGCGGCCCTCCCGGTTGTCGCGCCGCTGCGATCGCCTCGCTGAGACACTCGACAGCGGCCTGAAGTGCAGCGGATACATCCGTGATGGTGCGCGATACATCGGTTGCGGTATCGATCGCGCGTTCCGCCATGTTGGGCTGCAGTGGTGGAGGTGTCTCGATGCTCACTGTCGGCTCTCACTTCGATACTTGAAATCTGTTCGGCATGCTGGAAATGCGCGAGTAAGTAATTTGTTCCGCCACGGTTCCGCGACAGGGCGGCCTGAAGGGCGGAACAATCGTCAGACCCGGGATTTGATTCCAACACAGCAATCAATTCGGGTTTTTCCAAATGGCGCGCAATCATTCGAAAGAAAGCCATGCGACGCGGCGCGGCGGCATACCGTTGGCGGTCGCAATTGCGGTCGCCATTCTCGGAGTGCTGGGCATCCTGATCGTCGATCACGGCCCTTGGAACAAGCCGCAGGTGAAGACGGCGGTAGTGGTCAACAGCACCACAGGGGACTCTGCCCGCGACGCCGGAGCGACGGTGATGCCGACAGAGCCGAAGCAGCGGCTTGAACCCGATGCGCCGGGCCCCAAGCCCGTTCAACCGGCAAATCCCGCGGCACCGGCCCAGGATTTCTAGTTCTCCGCACGCGCTGCTTCTGCCGGGTTCAACGCCCTGAGGGCGGCATCAATTCTCATGTGAACCCGACGAGTAGCCATATGGATCAGCCGGGTCCTGGTTTTACCGATCGTGGCTCTCTCACCGATCTGAAAACGCCACTGCCAGATATCCGGCTCGCCGGTGGCTATGACGCTATATTCCACACCCCTGTGAATCACGGCTTGTCCCGCGCCTGGTGAAAGTACCGAGGGACGATTCTTTGGTGTTGCGATCAACCCGGGTGATTACGGGAAGGGGGCCGCGGCGCCGCATACGGCCTATGCATGTTACTCGGTAGCTGCGGTGGTCAGTCCGTATTCAGCAACCAGGTGCCGGTCTGCGCCATCAGCTTTCGCTTGTCGGCAAGCCCAACCGTCCAATTGGCGTGAAACACGAATGGCTCGATCTTGCCGTGCACGGGCGCTGCCGCGGCCGGTTCGTTCAGGAGATGTCGATAGCCGATACCGTTGACAAACAATCCTTCGGGCAACAGGTAAACATTGCCGAGAAAGCTGGGGTTCTTGGCAATCATCGCATCCAGCGTGTTCTGTTCGTCAACCGGCGGCTGGTCGCGCGGCCGCGCGTCATAGTCCCAAAGCATGGTGTCCAGCAATGTGCGCGTCGTGTTCGACGACAGCGCCGATAAAAATCCCCAGCACAGCACCGGCGGAAATCTCCGCAAGGCTTCGGTCTGGAATGCGAGTGGAAAGAACTTTGCGACGGCGTCGAGATACCAAAGCGGGTCGGCGATCCAGCCGACGTCGAGATCCGCATAGACGACGTGGTGGTAGCGGTCCAGCAGCCAGCGGATATAGCGCACCTTTTCCCAATTGACCGCGATGAAGGGCTCCGTGCCGTAATCGAAATAACGTTCCGGCATCGCGCGCGGCGATGGCTGGCCAAATTCCACGAAGGAATGGACGACCGCGCCGGCTTTGAGGATGATGGGGTCGATTGTTTCAGCGGCGTTGTCAGGCCGCCCCACATGGACGATCCCGGGATCGACCCCGACCCGGGTCAATCCCGCCAACGAATTCTCGAGAAAATCCTCGAGGCCTTTGGTGGCCACCAGTGCAACGATAACATGTTCGTTCATGGTGATATCGCATCAGCTGGCGGTTGGGCTGTCGAGTCCTAAACGGGCTTGCGCTTTGTGGCAATGTGCGCGCTAATTCAGCGACCGTTTGTCCCTGGAATTTCCGATTGCCGCCGGCTCCAAGCATTCATGGCTGAGACTTTCAATCCAAAACCCGGGACGCCTGATCAGGTCGTGCGCTGCTTCTGGCATGGCCCGTTCTCGCCCTATGAGGCACTGTGCCTGTCAAGTTTTGTGGCCGCGGGGATTGCGGTCGAACTGTTCAGTGAAGCGCCGGTGCCCGGTTTGCCGGAGGGTGTGACGCGCCGGCCCGCGCGCGAGATCCTGGACCAGGATGTCGCGCTCTATCGTCATGAATTCGACGGGCCAAGCCCTTCGTTGCATTCCAACCATTTTCGCTACGCGCTGCTTGAAAAGGCCGGTGGCTGGTGGATCGACACCGATGTGATGCTGATGGCGGCTTCGCTGCCCGTCGCCGACGCCTTTCTCGCAAAGCAATCGGACCACGAACTGAATGGCTCGGTGATGTGCTTTCCGCCGGGACACTCTCTGATCAAGGCGGCGCGCGCGCGAACCGCAGCGGTGCTCGAAGACGCGCGCTGGGGCGATACCGGACCTGGATTGTTGACGGAGTTGCAGCCCGCATACGCACCGCATCTGCCGATTGCGCCGCGCGAGAGCACCTATGCGATCGGCGCGGATGAATTCCAGAAATTCCTGCTGCCGGAGGCATGCGGGGAAGTCGAGGCGCGCACGGCGAATTCCACCTTCGTACATCTTTGGAACGAGATGTGGCGCAGGGCAGGCGTGCCGAAGAATATCGCGCCACCCCGGGGGTGCTGGCTCGATCGGATGTTCGAGCGCCATCAGATTCCGGCAGTGTGGTCCGACCGGCTTGATGCTGATTATGTCGAGCGATGGGCCGCCTTGCGGCGCGACAGGGATCACGCAGGCCACTACAATCTCGTGCACGACCGAGAGTTGACGCGGTTGCGTGCCGAGCTGGATGCGCGGCAAGCTTCAACGCAGCTTTCGGGAGTCGACAGGATTATCAGTGGCCTGAAGCGACGTTTCGGAAAACGACGCGAGGAATGATTACTGGGATTTGACACGTCGGGAAAATCACGGGCACATCGACATCATCGCGAAGGTTCGCATGGTTTGGATTTGCAAATCTCGCTTGCGTCACGGTCGAGCCTCACCAGCAGGGCCCTCACGCGCCACGAAATAAGAGCGATAATGGCAGCGGTGACTGTTGCCGCAACAACCGAAAATCCCGCTGGCAGGACCGAAGATCCCTCGTCGAGCAGCGAAGCTCGGCCAGTCGCGCCGAGAAAGGAATACAGGAACACTTGCGGTGCGCTGAAGATGAAGGTCGTGATCGAATAGGTAACGATACCAATATTTGTCAGTCCAAATAAATAGTTCTGCACTGCGCTGGGGACCGGCGCGCCGAGGCGCATGAGCGCAATAATGCGCCATCCTTCGGCGTCCACGGCTTGCGCAATCACGCGAAACATCGGTCGTGTTGCCAATTTTCGTCTGAACCAATTCGACGCAATGTATCGAGAGGATGAGAACGCCAGGATGCCGCCAGTCGTGCCGCTGATCAGAATGATGGGGGCGACGGCCACCCCGAACGTCGCGCCGGCCGCAATAATGAGCAGTGTGCGAGGAAAAACAACGAAGGCGGCGAGCAGGAATACGGAACAGAGCGCAGCCACCGAAACAGGCGTCAATTCACCAAAATGATGGAACCAGGAGCTTATCGTTTCCGTCAAGAGAAAGGCTTGCTCTGGCTGCCGTTACAATCTGTGGCCATGTACGCCGCCCCCAAGACAAAAATCCAACGGTTGACCTGACGGAAACTACCTTTTCCGCACTGCGGAGGTCAGCGCTGACTACCGGTTCGACCAAGCTCCAAACCGGCGTTGTCTTGCGCAGGAATTGTTTCCAATTTTGAAGGAAGCGACTTTCCAATTCCTGCAAAGCGCCAGAAGGTAACGGGGTTGGATTCGTTGCACTGCTCGCACACGAGTGCAAGGTCGCCGCGCAAGTAGCGTGCATGCCGGAAGGTCGGGGAGGACGCGGGCATTTTGCAATGTGGGCAAGTCAATCGACAATGCCGCACTTCCCAGCGCGAGTAAAAATTGTGGAACAGCCCCACGGGGTCCTTCCCGAAACCTTGACACGCCTCATATTACTTGATTCGAGGTCTAGCTGGCATCCCAAATTTGCTATGTTGCCGAACTCCTACTCTGGCCAAAACGTCGCACCTCTGGCGTGGCCGGTATTTGGCTCTGACCGTTGTGAGCCCGGATCGCCTATCGATGCGTTCGTTCCCTCTCGGGCAATTCACAGGCGCGCCGAGATCGTCGCGCAAGTTCGCACGTGTGCGGCCAGCGCCCTCAGCGCACGCTGACGAAACCACCCCATACGGCGGCAAGCGCCGCGCCCACCAATACGATAAGCGGGTTTTCGCAGAACGGGGTGCCGTATTGGCACATGGTGACGCCCAGCGAGCCGATCTGGTGATGGCTTGCCGCATAGAACAGGCCTGACAGGATCGCGAGCACGGTAGCGACGAAATACATCAACGGCCTCCCTTGCGATCTAGCGGGTCGTTGGCTGGTGCCATACGCCCGATGTTTGCATTTGAATGTCGATGGACCGAACCAGTTTCTTGGCACTTGACGCGTCGGGCAAATCAAGGGCACATCATCATCATCGCGGATATCGTAAAGCTCGCGCCGGTAACCCGGCCGTGGGCTTTTTTGTTTGCAGCGATGCTAGCCGCGGGGAAGTTTCAAATTATCGAACCTGTTTCATTGCATTTTCAGTAATTTGTTGACGGTCTAAAAACATTTGACACGTCGGGCAAATCACCGGCACATTATCATCATCGCGAAAATCGTGCAGCCCGAGCGGAGAAATCCGCGGCGGGCTTTTTTGTTGGAATTTTTCGAATAAAGCGGTCGCTCCTGCACAAAATATCCTGAAATTCTCAGCGTGGGCTAATGAGGAGGCGCGCGAAAAGGCCCAGGATAATCCATAGCCTGTCTATCGAGTGACTTCTCATCGGTCACCGTCTGGTGCGCAGGGGGCTGACATGGCGCAAGAATTTCGAACGATCACGCAGCGGGTAACGTTGGTGAACGCCGCGATGCGGAGCAGGGGTTTGAGTTTTACAGTCTGGGCAGCGACCGCCCTGTTGCTGTGCGTCGTACAGGCGCCGACTACGCGCGCCGATCCCGCCTCCTGCCTTGAAAAGGTATCTTCCTATGTCGCGGAGGTCGACCAGCTTCTTGCAAAGGAAAAAAACTGGATCACTCCGTTTCATGATCTCAACAAGCGATATTCTGAATTTCGAGATTGCGATACGGATGCCCTGCTGGAGGTGGTTTGGCGGTCGCGTTTTTTTAAACAGATAACCTACAATCCTCGAGCGAAGCAATATATCGTTGAGCTTTCAAGCAAGGATGTCGAGGTCGGGTTTGCATACGATGCCAGATCGAAAAGGTCGAACACTCTTTCCGCCGTCTGGGTAAACAAGTAAGGGATTGATCGAGTGTCTGAACGAATTTTCCTCACATACACCAACGCGAGTGCGATACCCTATCAGGGTTCGGTCCTCGGACATCATATCGTATTGAACTACATTGATTCCGATGGAGAGCATTATACCCTCCAGGGAATGCCGGAGCATAAGTTCGATCGTAATGCCGCGAAGCTGATCGCGTTCATTCAAGAGGAAGGTTGGCCCGGCGGCGGTGCTAACAACGCAGATTCGCCGTTTCAGCGTCTCAGAGCGGAGCAGAAGGCTTCTAAGGCTTCTGATCCTTCCATAAGCCTGCCATCCACGCTTATCGCTGAGGGTGACGATCTGCGCTCGCGGTGGGAGCGGATGACGAGTTTTGGCGATGAGGTCAATTCGAAAGGCTATGAATATCGCCCCTATTCGCAGAACAGCAACTCGTTTGCGGCGGGTGCCTTGAAGCGGGCGGGATTTTTGGGTCCGGGAACGGTGCTTCCCCGAGATTTTCGATCGCTTGTTTGCCGTCGATCCCGAAAGCGGCCAAACGCGCCCGGTGAAGGTTCCGGGTTTCGATCGGCACTTGGCAAATCCACTCGACAAGACGGCAGCACCTTTGCGCGGGCCGGTTACGCCGCTCGTCCCGGCGAATGCTAGTCCAGCGGGCGATCGGCAAGAGTCGTTCGATCGCCGTTTTGGAAGCTCTGCTGCGGAAAGCACCAATCCAAATCTGCCCGCGTGGATGAGAGACGTCGGAGAAGTTCCGAAGCACGCTGACCGCAAGCCCGGGCCGTATTTGGGTCGACGCGTCGTGGGTAAGCCGGAGGCATCTACTTTCGATGAGGGAACATCGGCTGTGCCGTTCGTTTCGCCCCACGAGGTCTCTCTTCCGATCGTCCGAGTTCACTCGACAACCGCTTCGGAAACTGGACGGCTTCTCCTGCGGACATCACGCCGCGCAATCCGAACTTGCCTTTGCCGGCGGCTGAGCCCGGCAGACCGCCTGGGATATTCAGCGGCAAACCGATGCCTTCGTGGACGACCCCACCGCCGCTCCGGGAATCACCAGACTCTTCCGAAGCGCCTGGTCTCGGCACCAAGCCGATGCGATAGCTGAGCCGGAGGGATGGCAACGCGCCGCCGGCATCCGTATTCGACACCGGCGCGCCGGCCGCGCAGTTCGTTCTTCCCGATCAACTGAATCCCTTCGGCGGCGCCACCGACTGGACCGCGGCTCTGGCGGGCCTCGGTCCGCTTAATCCGATGCAAGCGGCACCGCCACCGCAAGCAGGGGGAACGCCCGGAGTCTCCAGTAGCATGCCGGTGCGAATCTTGAGCCGGAGGATTGCCGACAAGCCGCGAGCACCCATATTCGAGCGCGGTGCGCCGGAAGCATCGTTCGCTCCCTTGGACGGTCCAAGCCCGATGGGCCTGGCGGGCCGGATCGCAGCGCTTGCGGGTATCGACCCTGATAATCCGGATCAGCCGGTGCCGCAGCCCGGTGGGTTGCTCGGACTTTTTCTCGCCGCCAGGCGTTAGCCTCGAAGGCCAGAACTCCGGCGGTCTGAACCCTGTCGTGAGGTGAGGCCTGCGGCGCAGGCGCCGGTCGGGCAAATCACCGGCATACAACACTATCGCGAAAATCATGCGCAGCCCCGTCGGAGAAATCCGCCGCGGGCTTTTTGTTGAAATTTTCGAATCGGACGGCGGCCGCTTGTCACGACGCCGCAACCCCCAACGCCTGTCGCCTGAGGCGTCGCGAGCGCGCCCGCCGTCCGAACTCCTTGATCATCATTAGCCGGCACGCGCGAACGTGCCGGCGTGCGGCGCGGCCAAGGCCGCGGCCGCAAGCGGTCCCTGTAGCAGGGATATCTATTGCGCTGGCAGCAGCACAATATGGCGGAGTAGCCATGTGTCGCGCGCCTTGATCATTGATGATCAGGCAGTAAACTGGTTAGGCTCGACCGCTTCAAGTTCGCAACGACGGATCGGGCAAGGAAACGTCAATGACAGGGGACGACCGCAGCCAGGATGCAGGTTCGCTCGCGGGACCGGGAACGGACAGCTATGCCGCTATCG
>JACDAG010000312.1 GCA_013695565.1 Bradyrhizobium sp. | reverse complement strand
CGGCCGAAGATCGACCGCATCGCCTGCCCCTGGCTGATCCGCAGGTTCATCGATCCGAACGCGGTATTCCTGTTCGTCGCGCCGTCCGAGGTGCTTGCGGTCGGCGAGCGCTTCAACGCCACCCCGTTCGACGTCGAGAACGTGTTCTGGAGCCATCGCGGCGAACTCTGCACGTTCGATGTGATGATCGAGGAGTTCGGCCTCGCAACGCCGCCGCTGTTGCGGCTGGCGACGATGGTCCGGGCCGCCGATACCGGGCGGCTCGACCTCTCGCCGGAAGCGCCGGGCCTGCTTGCGGCGTCGCTCGGCCTGTCGCGGATGTTCGACGACGACCTCGAGCAGCTGGAGGCCGGCATATTGCTGTATGACGCCTTCTATCGCTGGTGCCGCGATGCGACCGGCGAGACCCACAACTGGCCGACCAATAAGGCGAAGTCGTAATGGACGCCGCCGTCAACAAAACAGCCGAAGCCGGTGCCGGCCGGGAGTATGCGCACGGCATCAGCTTTGGCGAAGCGTTCCGGGTCTGGCTGCGGGTGGCGTGCCTAAGTTTCGGCGGACCCGCGGGCCAGATCGCGGTGATGCATCGCATCCTGGTGGAAGAAAAGAACTGGATTTCCGAGAGCCGGTTTCTGCATGCGCTGAACTACTGCATGCTGCTGCCGGGTCCGGAGGCGCAGCAGCTCGCCACGTATATCGGCTGGCTGCTGCACCGGACCGCCGGCGGCATCATGGCCGGCGGGTTGTTCATCCTGCCCGGCATCATCGCCATCATGGGGCTGAGCTATGTCTACGCCGCCTATGGCAATGTCGGCTTCATCGAGGCGCTGTTCTTCGGCCTGAAAGCCGCTGTACTCGCCATCGTCCTGCAGGCGGTGGTGCGGGTCGGCAAACGCGCCTTGCGCAACAGGATCATGATCGCGCTCGCGGGCATCGCCTTTGTCGCAATCTTTTTCTTTGGCGTCCCCTTCCCGATCATCATCATCGCCGCCGGCGTGATCGGCTATCTCGGCGCCCGCAGCGGCCGGCCGGAATTCGCCGCGGTCGAACATGGCGGCGGCGGCAAGAAGACGGCCGTTGTCGACAGCCTGCTCGGCGAGCAATTGCCCGAGCATGTCCGTCCGAGCATTGCCAAGGCGCTGAAGGTCAGTTCGGTCTGGCTGCTGCTCTGGCTGGTACCCGTGGCGGCACTCCTGATTGCGTTCGGCCAAGATAACGTGTTCAGCCAGATCGCGCTGTTCTTCTCGAAGATGGCGATGGTGACCTTCGGCGGCGCCTATGCGGTGCTGGCCTATGTGGCGCAGACGGCGGTCGAACATTATCACTGGGTGCAGCCGCGCGAGATGCTGGATGGCCTCGGCATGGCCGAGACCACGCCGGGCCCGCTGATCATGGTGCTGCAGTTCGTCGGCTTCATGGCCGCCTTTCGCGATCCAGGCTCGCTTTCGCCGATGATGGCGGCAACGCTTGGCGGATTGCTGGCGACCTGGGTCACCTTCATGCCGTGTTTTCTCTGGATCTTCCTCGGCGCGCCCTTCATCGAGACCCTGCGCGGCAACAAGGGCCTCGCCGGTGCGTTGACCGCGATCACCGCGGCCGTGGTCGGCGTGATCCTCAACCTCTCGATCTGGTTCGCGCTGCATACGCTGTTCCGGCAGACCACGCCGGTTCGAGCGTTCGGGCTGTCGTTCGACATGCCTGACCCGTCGAGCATCGACATCGCCGCCTTCGTGCTGGCCGCGGCCGCCGCGACCGCGATCTTCCGGCTCAACATCGGCATGCTCTGGATGCTGGCGGGCTCCTGCGCCGCGGGCGTGGCGTTGCGGCTGACGGGGATGATTTAGCTGGCACCAGCTTTCGTGGTTGCGAGTCGCTGCGCCGTCTGACGGGATCTTGCAGACTTTCCCGTCAGGCACTGCCACTCTATAAACACCATTGGCCGGCCGTCTGGATGATGTCATCAGATGTATCTTGGCTGCCAGACAATTCCCGGCTAAAGTAAGTATTAGGCAGATCAGGCTCAAAGAAAAAAGTTCCATGCTCGTGCGGCTGACCAGAGCGAAGCGTTTGATGGCGGGGCGTGTGATTGCCCTCGCCTACGCGCTTTGCGTTTTGGCGCCCACGCTGTCGTTTGCGCTGCCGGGCTCCCATGCCGTATCGCCCTGCCTGACGAATACGAACCGCGTTCCGGGCATGATGCATTTCCATGCGGACGCGCCAACCACGCATATGCATGGTGACGGAAACAAGCATGATCATGCCGTGGCTCACTCTCACACCGGCCCGTCACGAGATATCGCTCCGATCAGGGCTTCGGCAGTCCCTGAGCAATCCCCCTCCAAGGGATCGCACACATCCGGCGGCCAATGCTGCGGCCTGCTGTGTCTTTCCGCGCTTCCGGCGGCGCTCGTCGAAATCGTGACGCCCTCCGTACCGCCGGCCTCTCGCGAGATCGACGGTTACCTCGAGGCCGCCGATAATGGCCCTCCCAGCCTCTATCGGCCCCCTATCGCCTGACTTGATCGAGTTGACGCGGTGTCGTGCCCGATAAGGGTGCGTACGCCTGTGGCCCATCGGCATTTCAGGAAATTCAACATGCAAGCGCAGCTTGGGGCGATTCTCGCCGCAGTTCATTCGGTGGCTGTAAAACGATTCATTACGAGATCACTAACTCTGACCGGCTTGGCCGCTGCCGCTCTGACGCTGGTAGCGTGCATGCCGGCAACCGTGCCCCTCGCGGGCCCGGATCCTTCGGAACCCCATGCGAAAGTTGCCGGCGTCAGTTACCGCTCCACTGTCGCGCCCTACATCAGCCTTCGCCCGACAACGCCCTCGGCGTGGCGCGAACAGAATGACCGCGTCGCTCCGGCGCCGAAATCCGGCCAGTAGGGGCAGATCATGCGCAGCAATTGCGATAGCTCGAACAGCGCCGCACGTCGGCCGATAACCGGCTCCGCAGGAGCAATATTGCTTCTCTCGGCCCTGCTCCTGTCTGGATGTGCGGCGTTCTCGCCGGACGGCGGAATGACGGTCGTTGCCAACCTGGCGGATGAGACCATTCACAAGGACGTCATATCGATCCGCACTGAGGAGGATGCGAAACGGGCAAGCACCACGGTGCAAGGTCTTCTCGGCCGTGGCTTGACGGTGGATACCGCCGTACAAATCGCGCTCCTCAACAACCGCGGCCTGCAAGCCTCGTACAACGAACTCGCACTGGCGGAGGCCGATCTGGTCGGCGAAAGCCTGCCACCCAATCCAACATTCTCCATTTCACGGATCGCCGGAAACGGAGCCCTCGAAATCGAACGGCAAGTGGTCGGCGACATCCTAGCTCTGGTGACCCTGCCATATCGCTCGGAAATCGCCCGCCGGCGGTTCCAGAAAGCGCAACTGCGCGCTGCCGAAGAAACGCTGCGGCTCGCGGCGGACGTCAGGCGAAACTACTACCGCACTGTCGCGGCCAACGAACTCGTCGGTCTGCTCACGGATGCCAAATCGACCGCAGAATCAACCGCACAGCTTGCGTTGAAGCTCGGCCAGACCGGAGCCTTGAACAAGCTCGACCAAGCGCGCGAGCAGGTGTTCTATGCCGAGACCACCGCCGAACTGGCGACCCTCCGTCAGGAGGCCACGAGTTCCCGGGAACGGCTGATCCGGCTGCTCGGACTTTGGGGCGAAGGCACGGGCATCCGCCTGCCCAATACCTTGCCGACCCCGCCCCGCCGTCCGCTTTCGTTGCCGCGTATCGAGGTCGACGCGGTCGAACACCGGATCGACCTACAGATCGCCCGCATCGAATTGGCAGCCCTCGCCAGGTCTCTGAACCTCACCGAAGCGACTCGCTTCGTGACCATGCTGGAGATCGCCGGGATCGACCGGAAGACGAGCGATCCCGAAAATCCGCCATTCCGCGAACGCGGCTTCGACGTGCAGTTTCAAATCCCGATCTATGACGGCGGCGAGGTTCGCGTTCGTCAGGCTGCCGAAAGCTACAACCGGGCCTTCAATCTACTGACCGAGAAGGCGGTCAACGTCCGCTCTGAAGCGCGAGATGCGTTCAGGGTCTACCGATCGACCTATGACATCGCAGCCCACTACCAGCGCGAGGTTCTACCACTCCGCAAGATTATTACGGAGGAGATGCAACTGCGCTTTGGCAGCATGCAGATCGACGTGTTCGCACTCCTGACCGAAGCAAGACTGCGGATCGCAGCACTGCGCGCCGCCATCGAAGCCAAGCGCAATTTCTGGCTCGCCCAATCCGGACTCCAGACCGCCGTCAATGGCGGCAGCCGCGCCGATAGCCAACCGGAAATCCGAACTTCAACGATCGCCCAGGCGGGCGGCGCACATTGAGGGAGATCACGATGCTGTCCCGAAGAAGTTTTCTAGGCACCGCGACGGCGCTCGCCAGCGCGACCGCCATCAGCGGACGTGCCCAGGCCGCCAACATTCCCGAAGCGCCGATCATGACCAAGGCAACCATGCAGCCGCCGGTGCGCCCGACCAGCGGACCGGACTACAACCCGGTCGTCACGCTCAACGGCTGGACGCTGCCGTGGCGGATGAACGGCGACTGGAAGGAGTTCCA
>JACDAG010000270.1 GCA_013695565.1 Bradyrhizobium sp. | reverse complement strand
GTCCCGGATATCGCTGCGCTCATCCGGGCTACGGCCCGTTGGCTTGGCGAGCCACATCCTCGGCCGTCATTGCGAGCGAAGCAAAGCAATCCATAGCGCCGCAAGTGGAGGGATGGATTGCTTCGTCGCGTTGCTCCTCGCAATGACGAAAGCGAATGTCCTCCAGATTAAATTGTCGGCACCAGCAATTGGCTTCTCTGGAATTCACTCCTCGCCGTCGCGCTTCTTCAGCAGATCCTTGGCGAGGTCGGCGAGCGCGGGGCGCGGCAGCGCTGTGAATGGTAGCGGCCGCGTCACGTCGATCGCGGCGAGGCCAAGGCGGGCCGTCAGCAGCCCGTTGAGCACACCTTCGCCGAGCCGCTGCGAGAGCTTGGCGGCGATGCCATGGCCGAGCATCTGCTGCACCAGGCTGTCGCCGATCGCCATGCCGCCGGTGATGGCGAGATGGCCGATGACGTGGCGCAGCAGGCTGAGCATGCCGAGCGTGCCCGGCCGGCCGCCGTAAAGCCGCGCCAATTGCCGGATCAACCGCATCGCGGCGACGAACACGAACAGCACGTCGATCAGTGCGCGCGGGCTGACCGCCGTGACAACCGAGACGCGTTGCGCCGCCGTTGAGACCAGCCGCCGCGCCTCCTCGTCGAGCGGCCCCATCAATTCGCGCTCCGCCAGCTTGATCATGTCGGCGCCGTCGATGATGTCGTCGGCATGGCCCACCAGCGTAGCACGGGCGCGCGCCAGTTGCGGGTTCTGGTGCGCGAGCTTCAGCAAGTCGTTGACGATGACCCGGCTGGCGGCGCGATCGTCGCTGCGCAGCACCTCGGCGGCGCGCTGGTGCAGCTTCTCGATGGCGGCGAGCCGCGCCAGCCCGAAGGTCTCGCGCGCGATCACAACCGTCAGCGCCAGCGCCGCAGCCACGGCAAACGCCAGCGCGACGTAACCAAATGTTTGGCTGCGCGCGAACAGATCCTCGATCAAATTGACGATGCCGAGCCCGAGCCCAAGCAGCAGCAGCCCGCCGGTGGCGGACCAGAACAGCGTGCCCCAGCGGAAGCCGCGGCGGACCGGAACCAGCGGTGCATTGATCGGCACCGGCAATTGCGCAGGATCCGCCTCCGGCGTGATCTGCACCGTACCGCGGGCGGGACGGCCGGCATCGTCCGGATCCATCACGATGACGCCGGGATCGCCGAGCTTAAACGTCGCCGGCCGCCGATGAGGCGTTTTCTCGCTCATTGCAGTCTGTCTCCGATCAGGAACTGGAGGGCGCGGTCGAGGCGGATGTGAGGCAGAGCCGGCTCCTCGTCGCCTTCGCGCTGCAGCAGCGGCGGCCGGAAGCGCAGGAAGCGATAGTCGGCCTTCTCGGAGGGCGTGCTGGAAAGGCCGCGAAACGTGCCCTTGAACAGTTCCTCGGGATCAACAGGCAGATCGCCCGGAAAGGTCGCGACTTCCGTCTCGCCGTCAAACGTCTCGCCATTGGCGACTTCACCTGATGCGGGCGTGCCGAGTAGCGAGGGCAGCTTCTCCCGGCCGCGTGCCACCATTGCCCCGCGGGTCGCACGCACCGCGGCCAGTGCCACCACATCGATGACGGCCCCGGCATATTCGGCGCGGTCGGCGGCCCTGGCGACCGCCCGGCGCAAGATGGCTTCGAGCCGGTCATGGCTGGAATGGTGCAGATGATCGGCCTTGGTTGCTGCAAAGAGAATGCGATCGATCCGCGGCCGGAACAGATTGCTCAGGATCGTGCTGCGGCCGATCCGGAAACAATCGAGAATGCCGGCGAGCGCGGCTTCCAGATCGTGCAGCGCTTCGGGTCCGGCATTGAAGGCCGCGAGCGCATCGACTAGCACGATCTGGCGATCGAGCCGCGCGAAATGATCGCGGAAAAACGGCCGCACCACGACGTCTTTGTAAGCTTCAAAACGCCGCCGCATCATCGCCCACAGTGAACCATCCGACGCGGTGCCGTCGGCCGCGACGTCGAGCGGCGCAAAGGTCAGCGCCGGCGAGCCTGCGAGATTGCCCGGCATCAGGAAGCGCCCGGGCGGCAGCAGGCTCATCGCAAAGCGCTCGTCGCGGCAGGCACGCAAATAGTCCGTGAACAGCTTTGCCGCCATCCGCGCCGCCGGTTCGTCCTCGCGGGCCTCGGCGTTCAGCGTCGCCAGATGCTCGTGCCAGGGCGCGGCGAGTCTAGCGCGCGGGCCCTCGCGTGACAGTGCCAGACTCTCGGCGGACCATTGCTCAAAGCTCTTGTTGAGCAGCGGCAGGTCGAGCAGCCATTCGCCGGGATAGTCGACGATATCCAGCGTCAACGTGCGGTCGGCGCCGTTCTGGCGTTGATAGTCCATCACCAGCCGCAACTCGCTGATGTCGACGGTGGAGGCCGGCCAGCGCCGTTCCTCGATCAGGGAGCGGACATGGTTCTCGTAATCGAAGCGCGGCACCGCATCATCCGGCTGCGGCTCCAGCCGGGCGCGGGCGATGCGCCCGGTGGCGAACGATTCGAACACCGGAAAGCGCCCGCCGCGGGTGAGGCCGTGGATCAGCGCCGTGATGAACACGGTCTTGCCGGCGCGCGACAGGCCGGTGACGCCGAGCCGCACGGTCGGATGGAAAAAGCTGTCGCTGTAATCCAGTAGCGCCCGCGCCGACAGCCGCGCTTCCTCGACGATATCCTGAAAACTGGGGGCCATGCGGTCGTGGAAGGCTCGGTGAGAGGGCAATGAGACAATGGGCGGGCGATCACCCGCAAAAGTGGCGATTGGCGGGCCAAAATCAAGCTTCGGCTGGGAAGGCGAACAGGGCCGGACGGCGCGTTGACCTCCCGGGGCCTATGTTTTATCGCTCCGTAACCCAATCCGGCAGGCCGGCATGACCATATTCAGATTGAAGCAACTCGCATCAAGCTCGATCCATGTCGCGGCCGGCGCCGTGCGCTGGAACTTCGACCGCAGCGAACTGATCGCCGACGGCGTCGTGCATGTCGTCGGCATTTGTTTCGGCCTGGTGGCGGCGACCACCCTCATCGTGCTGGCCTCGGTTTATGCTTCTGCGATCGATGTCGCCGCGGTCTCGGTCTATGTCGCCGGCCTGCTGGCGATGCTGGTACTGTCGGCGACCTACAATCTGTGGCCGGTGTCGCGTGCCAAATGGGTACTGCGCCGTTTCGACCATTCGGCGATCTATCTCTTGATCGCCGCGACCTATACGCCGCTGATCATGGCATTGAAGGACAGCTATTTCGCAATCGCGCTTCTGATCGGGGTGTGGTGCACAGCCGTCGCCGGCATCGTGATCAAGCTGGTGTTCCCCGGACGGTACGACCGGCTTGCGGTCGGGCTCTATCTGGCGATGGGATGGAGCGGCATGATGCTGTACGATGCCGTGGTGAAGGCGCTGCCGACCATGGCGTTGTGGTTCATCTTCGCGGGCGGCGTAATGTACAGCTTCGGCGTGATCTTCCACGCCTGGCAGCGGTTGCGGTTTCAGAACGCGATCTGGCATGGCTTCGTGCTGCTGGGAGCCGCCTGCCACTACACGGCCATTCTCGATACTGTGCTGACCTAAAATATAATGAGGGGAGAACGATTATGCAGGTGACCGGAAAAGTCGTGGTTGTCACCGGCGGCGCCAGCGGCATCGGCCGGGCGCTGTGCGAAGCCTTTCACCGCGCGGGCGCGGCCAAGGTCGTGGTCGCCGACATCGATCCGGACGGCGCCCGAACCGTCGCCACGCCGATCAACGGGGCGGCCTTCAAATGCGATGTCGGAAAGGAAAAGGACGTCCTTCACGTCATCGAGGAGACCGAGCGACAATTCGGCCCGATCGCGTTGTTCTGTTCCAATGCCGGCATCGGCGGCGGTTTCGATCCGCTGTCCACCAACGCCGGCGGAACCTCGGACGAGCCCTGGTCGCGAAGCTGGGCCGTTCACGTCATGGCGCATGTTTATGCCGCGCGACATCTGATCCCGCGCATGAAGGCGCGCGGCGGCGGCTATTTCCTCAACACGATTTCCGCGGCGGGACTGCTCTCGCAGGTCGGCAGCCCGGCCTACTCGACCACGAAGCATGCCGCGGTCGGCTTTGCTGAAAATCTAGCGATCTCGCACAAGGCCGACGGCATCAAGGTCTCGATCCTGTGCCCGCAGGGCGTCGACACCAATATGCTCCGGGGCATTCCAAAGGGCCCGCAA
>JACDAG010000263.1 GCA_013695565.1 Bradyrhizobium sp. | reverse complement strand
CGTTCGTGACCGACCTGGCGACGCGCGACGATTCCATGGCAATCGTCCGCGCCGTGACCGGATTGGGCAAGAGTCTCGGGATCGTCACCACGGCGGAGGGCGTCGAAACGGAAGCCCAGTACGATCTGTTACGCCGCGAGGGCTGTACGCAGGCGCAGGGCTATTTGTTCAGCAAGCCGCGTCCCGCCGCCGAGGTGACCGCGATGATGTCGAGGCCGCGTGCGCGCATCGTCGCGTAAGAATAGCGTTTTCGGCGAAGTGGGTACCGGTTCGCTTAAAGAAAACGTGTCAAGAGAAGAAGTCTGAAGCTAGGCCCTGCGGAGCGCGAAATGCGCGCCGCAAAACGCCATCGCGGCGCCGAGGCCCAATGCCGCAAGCCCCGCGAGCACGCCTGATATGGTCGGGATCGGACTTGGTGCGGAGGCGGCCTGGCCGGCACCGGCCAGGACCAGCACACCGACCGCGATCAGGAATTGCCGCATCCGCTGCGGGATTTGCCCGGACACCGCGCTGTGCATCAGATTGGCGGTGAAATAGCCGCCGGAAAAGCCGACGGTGGCAATCAGCCACCACGCGATCGCAGCACCCGCGGGCATGAATTCGCGGGTGTCGGATCGCCACAGGCCACCGAGATCGAGGCCATAGCGCGCGCCCAGCATGTGCACGGCAAGCGCCAGCAGCACCCCGGAAATCATCGCGCCGGCCAAAATCAGGCGGCGCGGAAAATAGGTCGTCTCGGCCATGGCCTGCTTGTAAGATAAAGCCGGCCGGCCGCGCAAGCCGCACGCCCGACGGCGACCTTGGATTTTTGAATTGCCGACATCATTACCGAACACGCCGGCGAGATCGGGCGAGGACGCGCCTGAAGCCCGCTACGATTACCGGGCGTCGCTGATCGGCTCGGCGCATCAATTCGAGCTGACGGATGCCGGCTTGTCGTGGAAGATCGGTGGCCGATCCGGAGTTTGGCCTTACGCCGATATCGCGTCGATCCGTCTCACTTTTCGTCCGATGTCGATGCAGTCCCGTCGTTTCCGCGCCGACATCAAAAGCAGGGAAGGCCGGCGCATCTCCATTCTCTCGACCACCTGGCAAACCGTCACGTTGATGGCGCCCCAGGATCACGGCTATCGCGCCTTCATCGCCGAGCTACATCGGCGCCTGGCCGCGGCGGGCAGCAAGGCCGCGCTGATCGGCGGGATTGCACCGGCCACCTACGCCGCCGCACTTGCGATGGTGACGCTGCTCGGCATCGCGATGGCGGGACTTCTGGTGCGCGCGTTCGCGACCGGTGAATGGTACGGCGCGTTGTTTCTGGTTGGATTCGTCGCGCTGTTCACCTGGCAGATCGGCGGCTTCATCAGGCGCAACCGGCCGCGCACGTACGACTTTGATCATTTGCCGGACGCGTTGCTGCCGTAGGTTCGCAATCAAGCGCAATCAAATGTGACTTCGCCAAACGCGGCGCGTACGGCATCGTGCAGTGGTGGTTCCCCGCGATCAGGCGAGCATGAAGTGA
The DNA here is from genome assembly GCA_013695565.1 of Bradyrhizobium sp. Taxonomy (GTDB): domain Bacteria; phylum Pseudomonadota; class Alphaproteobacteria; order Rhizobiales; family Xanthobacteraceae; genus Bradyrhizobium. Next base: position 1,550 of record JACDAG010000263.1, on the reverse strand, counting down.
CGGATCGAAGCACGCGATTGCCGACCGCGGCCGAGATTGCCGCGATCGATACGCAACATTTGATCAGCACGCCGCTGAAGCCCGCAGATCTCCTGTTTGTGTTCGGCACCCGCGGGGACGTCGAAGAGCGCGTCGATGAAGCTTGCCGGCTCTGGCGCGCGGGTTACTTTCGCTGGTCGATCGTCAGTGGCGGGATCACGCCGGGCTCGGATCGTTCGGAATGCGAAATCATTGTGGAAGCGATGATCGCGCGCGGCGTCCCGCGTGAACACATCCTGCGCGAAGATCACGCGATGAACACCGGCGAGAACGTGATCTTCTCGCTGCCTGTCATCGACGCTGCGCTCGGACTAGCGAATATTCGCAGCGTGATTTGCCTCGGCAATAGCTGGACCGCGCGCCGCTATCCGATGACGCTGCACCGGCACTGGCCGGAGGTGGAGAAGATGCTGGTGACGGTCGACAGTTTTGCGACGCCACGGGCGCTCTGGCACACCGATCTTGAATTCAGGCGCCGGGTTCTCTCCGAGTGGGACAAGATCGAGCCGTACAAGGCGAAAGGCTTTATCGCGGAGTGGCCGTGAGGAAGGCAGGCCGGCCTATTCGGTCGTTTCGAAATCTTCTTCGCTCGCGCGCAGCATTCCCGCCAGCGTGCGCAGGGCCGCATCGAGCTGGTCAATGGGCGGCGCGGCCAGCGCCAGCCTTACCGCGTTCGGCGCATGTCCGGGGCTCACCGCAAAGGTCGAGGAGGGCGTCAACGCGATGTCGCGCCGGGCGGCGGCGGCAACGAAGGTCTGCGAGCGCCAGTGGTGCGGCAGCGTCAGCCACAGATGGTAGGATTTGGGATTTGCCTGCATCTCGAAGCCGGCCAGCCGTTCTGCCGCAACGTGCTGACGGCGCTGCGCATCGATCCGCTTGAGCCTGACCAGTTCGGACGCGGTACCGTCGGCCATCATGCGTTGCCCGGCCGCGAAAGCATATCCCGACCCGGTCCATCCACCGGAGCGGACCGATGCCATGATGCTTTCGCGCAAGCGCTGCGGCGCGACGATGAAGCCGAGCGCCAGGCCTGGGGCGACTTTCTTGGAAAGGCTGTCGAGCACGATGCAGTGATCCGGTGCCAATGCCGCCAGTGGCGCTTCGTCGTCGAGGAAGCCATAGACCGCATCTTCGATGACGGTGAGGTCGAGTTTTTCGACGACGCGCAACAGCTCGGCGCGGCGCGAGCCCGGCATGGTTATGCCCAGCGGATTCTGAACCGTCGGCTGGATGTACAGCGCCGACAAATGCGCCTCACGGTGGGCCTTTTGCACGGCGTCGGGACGCACGCCCTGTTCGTCCATCGCCAGCGGCACCAGCGTCACTCCGATCCGGGCGGCGATGCCCTTGATGAAGGGATAGGTCAGGGCCTCGACGCCGCAACGGCCACCGGGCGGCACGACCGCGGCCAATACGGCGGCGATGCATTGCCGGCCGTTGGCGGTGAATACAATTTGCTCCGCGCGCGCTGACCAGCCGTTGCGGGAGAGGAAATCCGCCGCGATGTTTCG
>JACDAG010000228.1 GCA_013695565.1 Bradyrhizobium sp. | reverse complement strand
TCGTCATTGCGAGCGCAGCGAAGCAATCCATGTTTCCACTTGCCGTGCTATGGATTGCTTCGCTGCGCTCGCAATGACGATGTTAGGCAGTGCCTGCGGCAAATCAACCCGACGGGCAAGAATTTCGGAATTCTCGAATTCGTGTCAAGTCCCAAAATATAAAATATTTCGCTTTATCAGAATCGTAATCCGTGGCATGAATCTGCTGTCTCACCCGACCAGAGGGGCGTTGCGCACGTCACGAAACGCGCGGTGGGATGCGATGGACGCGGATGCTGCAATGACGATGCAGTTGACGCGTACGGCGAAGTCGTGTGGTCCTGACGTCGCGTTGCTGGCGTCTATGCACCTGGGAGACATTCGATTTCCCAGGGCGCTACGGAGGCAAAAGAGCCGTTCTCCGGGGAGAGCACGCTATAAGCCGTAAAGCCATTGCGCAGGGAATGTCGGATGTTCTCCGCTGCCCTGTATGCTCATGTGCGCACCTCCTTGTGCACATTGCACATGAGATCGCGGGTGCAGCGCGCATCCGGCATTCCCTGCGCCCTCAGAATTGGAGGGCGGGAAGTTTCTGGCAAAGCTCGGGCATTTCGTGCCGCGAGAAGGCGAAGCTGCGTCGTCCGTCATTGCGAGGCGCGAAGCGACCAAGCAATCCATTCTTTGAGCGGTGCGATGGATTGCTTCGCGGAGCCTGTCATCGGGCGCGCATTCGCGCGACCCGTTGGCTCGCAATGACGGCGTTGAGGCACTCCCGGCAGACCCCAGCGGTAACGGCGATGTGAAATCAGCTGCTTTCAAAGACATTGACAATGACTGACCAGTCAGTCATATATGGATCCTGAGAAAGACACGCACCAGCACCCGATCCCCGTCCCATTCGCCCAAAACCCTGGTTGCGAGCAGGGCTGCCGCCGCCAGGACGCCAAAAAAGGTCTCGGCGAAGGTCGAGTCTGCAAAGCCGGCTTCGAACCGGGCCGAACGCGCGGCCGAGCGGCGCGAGGCGATCATTGCGGCGGCGATGGATGAATTCATCACGCAGGGCTTCGCGGCGACCCGGCTCGACGATGTCGCCAAGCGGGCAGGCGTCGCCAAGGGCACGATCTACCTGCACTTCAAGGACAAGGAAGCGCTGTTCGAGGAACTGATCCGGACCGCGATCGTGCCGCTGGTCAACCGGCTTGCCGCCGGGCCGCCGCCGGTTGGCGCCTCGGTGCGCGACATGATCGAGGGGTTTGCCCGGACCTTCATCCACGAGGTGACGACGACGCAACGCGGCGACATCGTGCGCCTGATCGTCGCCGAAGGCCCGCGGTTTCCAGCCGTCGCGGATTTCTACTATCGCGAGGTGGTTTCAAAGGGGCTTGCCGGCATGCGGGCCGCGATTCAACTCGGAATCGCTCGCGGCGAAATCAAGAACAAAGACCTCGCGCAATTTCCCCAGATACTGATCGCGCCCGCGATGATCGCGGTGATCTGGCAGAGTCTATTCGCACGGCACGCACCATTGGACGCCAACGAAATGTTTCGCGTGCATCTTGATTTGATTTTTGGCGAACGGAGGACGGCATGACGTCGTCGCGCACAACGACTTTCCTTACCGTGCTCGCGCTGGTCGCCATGCTGGCTGGTTGCAAGGAGCGCCGGGATCCCGGCTTTCAGGGCTGGGTCGAGGCCGACATGATCTTCGTCAGTCCCGACGAGTCCGGGCGTGTCACCAAGCTCAATGTGCGGGAGGGCGATGAGGTAAAGCCCGGCACGCAGATTTATGCGGTCGATGATGATCTGCAGAAGGCCGACCTCAACCAGAATAACGCGACGCTGGCGAATGCGCAGCAGACCTATGACCGCGCGGCGTCCTTGTCCAAGACCGGTTCGGGCACGCAGGCCAGTCTGGATTCCGCGATCTCCGCGCTGCGCGTGGCGGAGGCGCGCGTCAATACTTCGCAGACGCGGCTGGCGCGGCGCAATGGTTTCGCGCCGGTAGCCGGCACCATCCAGCAGATCTATTTCCGCGAGGGCGAGATGGTGCCGGCGCAGCGGCCGGTATTGTCGATCATGCCGCCCGGCAACATGAAGCTGCGCTTCTTCGTGCCGGAGACCGAATTGCCGAAGCTTGCGATCGGCGACGAGGTCAAGGTCACCTGCGACAATTGCGCGAGCGATCTTACCGCCAAGATCTATTTCATCGCGACGTCGGCGGAATATACCCCGCCCGTCATCTACAGCCTCGATGAGCGCAACAAGCTCGTCTATCTGATCCAGGCGCGGCCGAACAAGCCGGATAGCCTGCGCGTCGGCCAGCCGATCAGCGTGTTCGTCAATGTGCCGATACCGGTGGCGGACAAGCGATGACATCCAGCCCATCAACTGCGCCCGACATCGCCATCGATGTCGCGGGCCTCTCAAAATCGTTTGGCGGTCGTGCGGTCGTGCAAAACCTCTCGATGCAGGTCAAGCGCGGCTCGATCTATGGCTTCCTCGGTCCCAACGGCTCCGGCAAGACCACGACCATCCGCATGCTCTGTGGTTTGCTCACGCCGGACGCGGGCGAGGGCACCTGCCTCGGTTACGACATCCGCCGCGACGCCGACAAGATCAAGCGCCAGGTCGGCTACATGACGCAGCGCTTCAGTTTGTATCAGGACCTCTCGGTGCGCGAAAACCTGGAGTTCGTGGCGCGGCTTTATGGCCTGCGCAACGCAAAGGGCGCGGCGCGCGACATGATCCATCGCATCGGCCTCAACGGTCGCGAGGAACAACTCGCCGGCGAACTCTCCGGCGGCTGGAAGCAGCGGCTGGCGCTCGGCGCCTGCACGCTGCCCAATCCGCAATTGCTGCTGCTGGACGAGCCGACCGCCGGCGTCGATCCCAAGGCGCGGCGCGATTTCTGGAACGAGATCCATGCGCTCGCGGCCGATGGCCTCACCGTGCTGGTCTCGACCCATTACATGGACGAGGCCGAGCGCTGTCACGAGATCGCCTATATTGCCTACGGCCATCTGCTGGCGCATGGCACGGTCGATGAGGTGATCGCGCAATCGGCACTGTCGACCTACACGGTCACCGGCGACGATCTCAATGGGTTGTCCACTGAGCTGTCGGGCAAGCCCGGTGTCGACATGGTGGCGCCGTTCGGCACCAGCCTGCACGTCTCCGGCCGCGACAAGGCCGCGCTCGAGGCCACCGTTGCGCCCTATCGTGACGGCAGGGGATGGCACTGGCAGCACGGCGACCCATCGCTGGAGGACGTCTTCATCGACCTGATGAGCCGCTCAAAGGACAATTTCCAATGAGTGCGACCGACACAACCCGCGAGCGCCGGAACACCCCGGAACCGTCATTCGGCTTCTGGTGGCGCAGCTATGCGATGCTGGTGAAGGAATTCATCCAGCTTCGCCGTGACCGCGTCTCATTTGCGATGATCGTGATGCTGCCGGTGATGCAACTCGTGCTGTTCGGTTTTGCGATCAACACGACGCCGCGTAATTTGCCCACGGCGGTGTTGCTGCAGGAAGACAGCGATCTGGCGCGCTCGATTCTCAAGGCGATGGAGAACACCGCCTATTTCCGTTTCACCCGGGAGGTTCACACCGTCGCCGAGTTCGATGACCTGCTGCGGTCGGGCAAGGTGCTGTTCGGCGTGGAGATCCCGCGCGGCTTTGAGCGGGCGGTGCGGCGCGGCGATCATCCGGCGCTGCTGGTCGCGGCCGATGCCACCGATCCGACGGCGGCGGGCTCGGCGCTGGGTACACTCAACGCCATCGTGCAGACCGCGTTGCGGCACGATCTGCACGCCGGCGATCCACCGTCGACGCCGTTCGAGATCCGCGCCCATGCGCGCTACAACCCGGCGGCGTCCTCGCGGCTCAACATCGTGCCGGGTCTCGTCGGCACCATCCTGACCATGACGATGTTGATCTTCACGGCGCTGTCGGTGACCCGCGAAGTCGAGCGCGGCACGATGGAAAGCCTGCTGTCGATGCCGATCAAGCCGGTCGAGATCATGTTCGGCAAGATCATTCCTTATGTGATCGTCGGCTTCGTTCAGGCGACGCTGATCATCGGCATCGGCGTGCTGCTGTTCGGCGTGCCCATTCTCGGCAGCCTGGCGACGCTGGCGCTGCTCACCACGCTGTTCATCACCACCAATCTCGCGATCGGTTATACCTTTTCGACCATCGTGCAGAACCAGTTGCAGGCGATGCAGCTGTCGATGATGTTTTTTCTTCCCAGTATTCTCTTGTCGGGATTCATGTTTCCGTTCGCGGGCATGCCGACATGGGCGCAATATATCGGCGAAGGCCTGCCGCTGACGCATTTCGTCCGCATCGTCCGCGCCATCATGCTGAAGGGCGCGACGATTCAGAATTTGCAGTACGACACGATTGCTCTCATTGCACTGATGCTTTTGGCAATGACGATCGCCGTGACACGCTTCCGTCGCACGCTCGATTGATGCAGAATGTTCGATGTCATTCCGGGGCGATGCGCCAGCATCGAACCCGGAATCTCGAGATTCCGGGTTCGCCTCTTCGAGGCGCCCCGGAATGACAGGTAGGAAATGCTGGATGCTGGGGTTGTGGACCAAGAAGGCCGAGGGTTCGACGGTATCGGCCGATTTTCAGCGCGCGCTGAAGCAGCAAATACTGCGAACCGAGTTGATCCGTATCAAGGCGCTGATCGCGACGACCGTCCTTCTGGGGTCGCTGATCCTCATTATCCATTTCCTCGATCCCATGGCCGTGCAGCATCTCTGGCACGGCAAGCTTAACCCCGTCGATCTCTTCAAGATACTGGTCCCGTTCGTCCTGTTTGAACTCTGGGTCCATTCCGTCATCACCCGGCATCTTGGCGAGGGTCATGATCTGCCAGTGATTCGGCGTTATATGGGTGTGCTGGTCGAAACTTCGATGCCGACGCTGGCGCTGGCGATGCATATCGACAGCATGGGCCATATCGAGGCGCTCGGGTTTGCGGTGCCGCTGACCTATTTCATCTTCGTCATCCTGTCGACGCTGCGGCTGGATTTCTGGCTCTCGACCTTTACCGGCTTCGTCGCCGCCGCTGAACTGCTCTGGATGGCAATGTTCTATCACCGTGCCGGCAGCGCCGAACCGCCGCCGGATCTATATTATCATGCGGTCCGCAGCATTGTTATTCTGGTGTGCGGCGCGCTGGCGGGCGCGGTCGGTGTCCAACTGCGCCGCCAGTTCGAGGCCAGCATTTTGGCCGCTACCGCGCGCGACCGCATCATGAACATTTTCGGCCAGCACGTCTCGCCGCAGGTGGTCGAGCGGCTGATGGCGGAGGGCGCGACCAGCAACAGCGAAATCCGCCACGTCGCCGTGATGTTCGTCGATTTCCGCAGCTTCACCGCCGGCGCCAGCACCCGCACCCCGCAGGAGGTGGTGGACCGCATCGAGGCTGCGTTCGCCGTGCTGGTCGATATTCTCGATCGCCACGGCGGCATCGTGAACAAATTCCTCGGTGACGGGTTTCTGGCGCTGTTCGGCGCGCCCTTCGATTCGGGCAACTCTGCCCAGCACGCAGTCGCCGCGGCGCGCGAAATGCTGGAAGCGAACGCGCGCGTCAACGCGGCGACCAGCTGGCCGCTGCGCATCGGCATCGGCATTCACGTCGGCGAGGTTGTCGCCGGCAATATCGGCTCGCCGCGGCGCAAGGAATACACCGTGATCGGCGACACCGTGAATTTCGCAGCAAGGCTCGAGGCGCTCAACAAGGATTTCAGTTCGCAATTCCTGATCTCGGCAGCCGTTCACGACGCGCTGGGGGATGAGTGTCGCGATGCCGTCTCGCTCGGTGAGGTCCCGGTCCGGGGTTATGACCGGCCGGTGACGGTTTGGAAAATAGCTTAAGTGTGCCAACCAGGAAAGCAGGATGCAGCGGCGATACATCACGGTTGACGTCTTCACCAACCGCGCCTTCGGCGGCAATCCGCTCGCCGTGGTGCTCGACGCCGGCGGGCTCTCGACGGCGCAGATGCAGTCGATCGCCACCGAGTTCAATTTTTCCGAGACCACCTTCGTCCTGCCGCCGGCCGATCCCGCGCACGATGCGCAGGTGAGGATTTTTACCGTGAACCGGGAGCTTCCGTTTGCCGGCCATCCCAATGTCGGCACCGCCTTCGTGCTCGCGGCGCAAGCCGCAAAGCCACCGGCGCGACTGCTGTTCGAGGAGGGCGCGGGCCTCGTCCCCGTCGAGATTACGACCGAGCAGGGCAAAGTGGTCAACACGGAATTCACGGCACCGCAGCCGCTGAAGCGGATGTCACATCTCGGTGCCGAACAGGCGGCTTCCTGCCAGTCGTTGTCGGCGAGCGACATAAGACTCGACCGGCACGCGCCGCAGATCATCTCGGTCGGGCTCTCGTTTCTGGCGGTCGAACTCACCTCGCGCGAAGCGCTGCGCCGCGCAAAGCCGAATGCCGAGGGATTCGCAAAGACCTTCCCGTGCGACGGCAGCGACGCGATCTATTTCTATACGCGCGACGTGCCGGCCGAAGAGAAGCCATGCGAGTTGCAGGCACGGATGTTCCATCCCGGCGCCAGCGGCCTGTCCGAGGACCCCGCCACCGGCAGCGCCACCGCCGCTTGCGCGGCGCTGCTCGCCGATCTCGATCCGATGAAAGATGGCGAACTGAAATTAAGGATCGGCCAGGGCGTCGATATGGGACGGCCCAGCCTGTTGCTGACGCGAGTCCGCAAGCAGGGTGGCGCGGTCTCGTCGATCCATGTCGGCGGCGCGAGCGTGCAGATGATGGAGGGCACGTTCAGGCTGGTCGGCGAGGGGTGAGATAACACCGTCATTGCGAGCGAAGCGAAGCAATCCATCGTGCGTCGAAGGAAGTATGGATTGCTTCGTCGCTTCGCTTCTCGCAATGACGGTTCTCTCTCACACCTGCCTCGCCGCCAAATTCTCCACCTTCACGCCGTCGCGGTCTTCGATGATCTCGGCGATCCATTGCCGGTGGCACTGCTGATGGTCGCGCTCGTAGCAGAGAATGCAGACCGGGCCGGACTTTTTCACCAGCGCCGACAGCTCGTCCAACTCCTCGCGTGCCTGCGTGGTTTTCAGATGCGCCGAATAGATCTTGTGCAGCAAATCGAACTTGCCGCTGCGCGCCGCCTCGCGGCCGGTCTTCGGCGTACCAAGGCCCCTCAGATGCAGATAGGAAATGCCGCGTTCGTCGAGACCCGCCGCGAGCTGGTTCTTGGAAAAGCCGGGTCGTCTGGACGACGCCACCGCACGCACGTCCACCAACAGCTTCACGCCGGCGCTCTCCAGTTCATCAAGCACGGCCTTCGCCGGCGTCTGCTCATAGCCGATGGTGTAAAGGCGGTTGGTCTTGCGGGCCATGTCGGCGTCCTGTCGCGCTGGATCGTTGCCTTGAGGCTACGGCAGCGGGCGGCGGATTGCCATAACCGCGGAGGTTATGCCGCATTAGCAGCGGCCCGGGATGCGTTGCCGCCGGGTACGCCATGTCGCATAGTCGGGAAAACAGAGCCTGTTGATGGCCGGTCTTGTCGGGGGAACACGATGTATGGATTTTGCCGCTTGCTGGCATCGATGGCTGCATTCGCACTGCTTGGATTCGGCGGGGCTGCGCACGCGCAGGCTAATTACCCCGATCGCTCCGTAAAAATCATCGTGCCGATCGGTCCCGGCGGCAGCTACGACCTGGTCGGCCGGCACCTCGCCGACGTGCTGGCGAAGCGCATGGGGCAGGGCTTTGTGGTCGAGAACAAGCCCGGCGCCGGCACCGTCGTGGGAACGCAAGCCGCCAGCCAGAGCGATCCGGATGGCTATACATTGATGGTCGGTGGTCTCTCCAACATGGCCTTCAACTCCGCGCTGTATTCAAAACTCGGCTACGATCCGCTGAAGGATTTTGTGCCGGTCGCGCTGGTTTATAAATTCGGCTACGTGATGGTCGGGCGCAAGGATCTGCCGCAGGCCAGGCTCGCGGACATCGTTGCGGCGGCCAAGGCCGGTCCGGGCTCGATCTCGGTGGCGACCGCCGGCGTCGGCACCGGCCAGCAATTGGTGGCGGCCGCATTCATGA
>JACDAG010000019.1 GCA_013695565.1 Bradyrhizobium sp. | reverse complement strand
CACCGCAAGTGCGCTGCGGTCCGTACGGAACGGGCTAGGCCGTGGCGGCCACCCGGCTGTAGTCGCCCGATCCCGCGGGCGTGATCGGCAGGCCGCCGTCGGCATATTCGTTCAACTTGTTGCGCAGCGTGCGGATCGAGATGCCGAGGATGTTGGCGGCGTGGGTGCGATTGCCCAGGCAATGCTTGAGCGTCTCCAGGATCAGATCGCGCTCGACGTCGGCAACGGTGCGCCCGACCAGCGCGCGGGTCACCTGCTCGGCGGCAAAGGTGGCATGCGCCACTGCCGGCGGGGTCTTGGCGAGGTCGAGACGGTCGCCATCGGGGGTGAGGATGGCATCAACGCCGATCTCGTCGCCCTGGGCCATCAGCACCGAGCGGTGCATGGTGTTTTCCAGTTCGCGGACGTTGCCCTGCCAGCGGTTGGATGTCAGCACCCGCCGCGCGTCGGCGGAGATCGGGCGGAGCGGCACGCCATTGGCATCGGCGTATTTCTTGGCGAAGTGCTGCGCCAGTTCGAGGATATCCGCCGGCCGGTCGCGCAGCGGCGGGATCTTCAGGTTGACGACGTTGAGCCGGAACAGCAGGTCCTCGCGGAAGGTGCCTTCCCGCACGGCGTCGGCCAGATTGCGGTTCGAGGTCGCGATGATGCGGATATCGACCGGGACCGGCTTGGTGCCGCCGACGCGGTCGATCACGCGCTCCTGGATCGCGCGCAGCAGTTTCGATTGCAGCCGCACGTCCATCTCGGAGATTTCATTGAGCAGCAGCGTGCCGCCGGTGGCTTCCTCGAACTTGCCTATGCGCCGCGCCACGGCGCCGGTGAAGGCGCCCTTCTCATGGCCGAACAGTTCGGATTCCAGGAGGTGCTCGGGGATCGCCGCGCAATTGATCGAAATGAACGGCCGCTTGGCGCGTTGCGAGCGGGTGTGAACGTAGCGCGCCAGCACTTCCTTGCCGGTTCCGGATTCGCCGGTGATCATGACCGAGGCGTCGGAGCCTGCGATCTGCTGCGCCAGTTTGACGACCTTGCCCATAGCCTCGTCGCGATAGATCAGGTCGCGGGAATCGTTGGCGACGGCGGCGAGCACGGCGGCGATCAGTTCCGGATCGGGCGGCAGCGGGATGTATTCCTTGGCGCCGGCATGGATCGCGGCGACGGCGGCGCGGGCGTCGTTGGAGATGCCGCAGGCCACGATCGGCACGTGGATGTGTTCGGCCTCGAGCCGCATCACGAGGTCGCGGATATCGAGGGCGACGTCGACCAGCATCAGGTCGGCGCCCTTGCCGCCGCGCAGCACCGCCAGCGCCTGTTCGATCGTCTCGGCGTGGGTCACCGAAGCGCCATTGTCCATGGCGATCTTGGTGGCCGTCGTGAGCTGGCCCTTCAATGTGCCAACGATGAGAAGCCGCATATCAATCTCCTGTCCGTCTGTTCGCGCCTGATAGGCGCGTGCTGTCAAAAACGTTTAGTGGCGTTCGGCCTTGATGATTTCGGTCATGGTTACGCCTAGCTTGTCTTCCACCAGCACCACTTCGCCGCGCGCCACCAGCCGGTTGTTGACGTAGATATCGATCGCTTCGCCGACGCGGCGGTCGAGTTCGAGCACGGTGCCGGGGCCGAGCTTCAACAACTCGCCGACGTCCATTTTGGAGCGGCCGAGCACCGCGGAGACCTGCACCGGCACGTCGAACACGGCCTCGAGGTCGGCCGCGATGCGCGAGGCCTGTTCGTCTTCATTGTAGGCCAGATCATCCCCAGGCTCCGCGCCGGTGGCGTTGAGGTCCTGCAGCGGGACGTGTGTGTCGGTGTCACTCATGGTTCAGTCCTCACGGCCTTCCGGCCTGATCGCGGGACGCCATATAGCGCCCGACTAGTTCGTTGATCTTGGCTTCGATCGCAGCACGCTCCAGCACCACGCCGCCGTCGGCCCATTCGATCCGGCAGTCGCCGGTTGCGATGCCGGGCTCGGCCAGGATCACCAGCCGGCCTTCGAAGCCGCTCTGTGTGGCCTGCCGCTCGATCTTTTCCCGCGCGACTTCATACAGGGCGTCGTTGATGCGGACCACGAGATGCGGCGTCGCGACCAGATGCGAGAAACAGTCGCTCACCAGCGCGGTGATCTCGGCCAGCGGCTCGGCGGCGATCAGCTCGCTGCACAGCTTGCGGGCGACCGCAACCGCGACATCGACCGCTTCGGTCTCCATCCGTGTCTCGATGCCGGAAAAGCGCGAGGCGATACCCTTGATCGCGATGCCGATCTCCTCCAGCGCCAGCGCGGCGCGGCGGTCGCTTTCCGCTTTCGCTTCGCGTTGCGCGGCCTCGTAGCCGGCGCGATAGGCGCGGGCCTCGGCGTCGGCGATTTTCTGGGCGATCTCGGCCGGCGTTGCCGGCCGCTCGCGCGTCTTGTCCGGCGCGCCGAAGTCCATGTCGAACAGGAATTTTGCGGGTGCGGCCATCAGTACACCAGCTCGTCGTCGGCGCGGTTCTTGGTCAGGGTGATTTCACCCTTGGCGGCCATGTCCTTGGCGAGGTTGACGAGCAGCGCCTGCGCCTCGTCGACGTCGCGGAGCCGTACCGGCCCCATCGCGGCCATGTCGTCCATCAGCATCTTGCCGGCGCGCGACGACATGTTGCCGAGGAAGAAGCTGCGCACCTCCTCATTGGCGCTCTTCAGCGCGATGCCGAGCTTGTCCTTGTCGACATTGCGCATCAGGGTCTGCGCCGAGCCGGCGTCGAGCTTGATCAGGTCGTCGAAGGTGAACATCAGCGCCTTGATGCGCTCGGCGGATTCGCGGTTTTCCTCTTCCAGCGAGGTGATGAAGCGGGTTTCGGTCTGGCGGTCGAAATTGTTGAAGATTTCGGCCATCACCTCGTGGGCGTCGCGGCGGCGGGTCTGCGAGAGGTTGGACATGAATTCGGTCCGCAGCGTCTGCTCGACGCGCTCGATGACTTCCTTCTGCACCGCTTCCATCTTCAGCATGCGGGCGACCACGTCGAGCGCCAGGTCCTCGGGCAGGATCGCCAGCACGCGGGCGGCATGTTCCGGCTTCAGTTTCGACAGCACCACCGCGATGGTCTGCGGATATTCGTTCTTGAGGTAGTTGGCGAGCACCTGCTCCTGAACGTTGGAGAGCTTCTCCCACATATTGCGGCCGGCCGGCCCGCGGATTTCATCCATGAGACCGGACACGCGCTCGCTGGGCAGGTACTGCTGCAACAGCCGCTCGGTGGCGTCATAGTTGCCCATCACGGCGCCGGAAGCGGACAGCCGCGAGACGAATTCCAGCATGAGATTCTCAACTGCCGCGGCCTCGATGACGCCGAGCGTCGACATGG
>JACDAG010000188.1 GCA_013695565.1 Bradyrhizobium sp. | reverse complement strand
AGCGGTCGTTCGATCCTGGCGGTCATCGGCGGCTTTGAAGTTGGCGGGGCCTTTGGTTGGCCCATCGGGGATCGCGTTAAAGCAATTCTATTTACGTAGTCGAAACCGTGAGCGCAACGATCAAATGCCGGGAAGTCGAACGAGTATTCATTACTAGGTTAGAGCTGAAGCAAAGCCTATCAGCGGCTTGGTATACCACGGCCAAAGAAGTCACTTGAAAGATTGAATTTCTATTCTGTTATTGTGATGGATCGGTTCTGTTATTCCAATCGATCGTCGCGTGCCGAGCGTCAAACGGATCGGCGCCTCGCCGTCGCTCCACCGAATAATCGACAAATGCCCGGCACTTTGGCGCTCTAACAACAGATGCTCTGCAGCCGGCGGCAGCTCATGGTCACGCGGCAATCGCCGAAGGCCGCGGCGCGATATCGGCTTCAATTTGCCAGGATATCACCCGACGATTCTGGCGACCTGTTTCGCCGCCGTGACGAGGCCGTCGAGGCTATTCACCCAGAGCCGGGCCGATATGCGGATTCTGCGTTCCTGCGCAGCATTGGTCGCCCTGCGATTTGCGGCTAAAGCACCCCGACACGCACCTTGACGCGCGGGATGTTATGGCCGGACTCAATCTCACCGAACTCGTCGAACTGGCCCTCATGCTGGTCGCTGTCGGCGCGCTGTCGGGGTTTTTCGCCGGCCTTTTCGGGATCGGCGGCGGCGCGATCCTGGTGCCGGTGTTTTACGAATGCTTCCGGCTTGCCGGTGTGCCGCTGGAGGTGCGGATGCCGCTCTGCATCGGCACTTCCCTGGCTATCATCATTCCGACCTCGATCCGCTCGTTCCGCGCCCATCACGCCCGTGGCGCGGTCGATCTGGAAATCCTCAAGACGTGGTGGCTGCCGATCGTGATCGGCGTCATCGCCGGCAGCGTCACCGCGCGTTACGCGCCGGAGCGGCTGTTCAAGATGGTGTTCGTCGGCGTGGCGTGGTCGGCCGCGGCGCGGCTGTTGCTGGCGCGCGAGAACTGGAAATTCGGCGACGAACTACCAAAGGGACCGTTGATGCGGCTCTATGGTTTCATCGTCGGGTTGCTCTCGACGCTGATGGGGGTTGGCGGCGGCCTGTTCTCAAACCTGCTGATGACGTTCTACGGCCGGCCGATCCATCAGGCGGTCGCGACGTCCTCGGCGCTCGCGGTGCTGATCTCGATCCCCGGCGCGCTCGGCTACATCTATGCCGGCTGGCCCGCGGCCGCGCGTTATCCTGAAGTCACCGCGCTGCAAATGCCATTCGCGATCGGTTACGTCTCGCTGATCGGCGCACTGTTGGTGATGCCGACCAGCCTCCTGACCGCGCCGCTCGGCGTGCGCGCCGCGCATGCGATGTCAAAGCGCACGCTGGAGGTCGCGTTCGGTTGCTATCTCTTCCTTGTCGGCAGCCGGTTTGTGATAAGCCTGCTGTAGGAAAATCACCGACATGAATCGGCGCCCGCTCTCGATTCTTGATTTGACGCGTTTTCTTGACGCGAACCGGTATCAACGTCGCTGGAAAACGCTTTAGCGGTTCAGCGCGACTTCCCTGAACGCCTTGACCAGCGGGGCTTCCAGCTTGCCATGCATGTTGCCTAGAATTTCATAGGCCTGCGCACGCGGCATTGCGGGGCGGTACTGACGGAACTCGATCAGCGCCGCAAAGATATCGGCGATGGTCAGGATCCGGACCAGGTCGGAAATGCTCTCGGCGCAAAGCGCGTCGGGATAGCCGCTGCCGTCGAGATACTCATGGTGGTGCCGGACCGCGTGAAGGATTTCCGCGGAAATGCCGCGGGTCCCCTTCAGGATCTGATGCCCAGCCGCCGGATGGGTTTCGATCAAGGCGCGTTCGCCCGGCTCGAGACGGCTGGGCTTGTCGAGCACGGCCAGCGGAATCTTGGCCTTGCCGATGTCGTGGAACATCGCGGCCGAATACAGCCGTTCGATATCCGCCTCGGCCAGTCCCAAATTCAATCCGAAGGCGACCGCCGTTCCCGTCACCAGCAGGCAGTGCTGATAGGTGCCCTCATGATGGTGGCGCACCACCTCCAGCCATTCGGAGAGACCTTCCTCGGCGACGCAGTTGGAAATTTTGCAGGCGGCGGATTTGGCGTCCGCGATATCGATCGGTTGTCCATGCAGCACGGCGCCGAACATCAGCGCCAGCGAGGCGGCGCCGGCAGAAGCCGCGCCGCGCGCGCCTTTACCGGTGTCGTCAGCAATTTCGATCGCGTTGGGGTCGGCCAACGCCGTCAGCAGGGCCCGCGCGGTGACGGGATTGAACAGGACATGGGTGGCGCCGAGTGCATAGGCCTGCGCCGCAGACAGCCGCGCCTTCTGATCGAGGATGAAAATCTTCCGCTTGGCGCCTTTGAACTTGGCCGCCAGTTCCTTCAGCGCGCCGATGTTGTCGGCGTCGCGAAGGCAAACGCTGACGACGGCCGCGTCGCAATTCTTCGGGACATTGTGTTCCTTGTGGAGCAGGGACGAACTGACGCAGCACTGCGGTCCCAGCAGCATGCGCAGCGTCGAGATTCGATCCGTTTGATCTGCGACGATGTGCAACAACATCGGTATTATTAACCCAGAAGGTGGTTCCGCCTGTTCGCCAGGACATCGTTTCCGAAAATCACCAGCTCACCGCTTC
The DNA here is from genome assembly GCA_013695565.1 of Bradyrhizobium sp. Classification (GTDB taxonomy): domain Bacteria; phylum Pseudomonadota; class Alphaproteobacteria; order Rhizobiales; family Xanthobacteraceae; genus Bradyrhizobium. The sequence goes on along the minus strand of JACDAG010000188.1, from coordinate 1,064 downwards.
AAAAGGCCCGCAAATTTACGGGAGTTACAACGCGCTATGCGTCATCCTACGCGTGAAACGGAATTTTTCAGTTAAGCCGTTGTGTACAGAATTGCACACATCGGACGCGCACTGCGGCGCGCGTCATAGCGAGACCCGGTCCGCAGCATCATCGCCGCAGACGGCGCACGCGCATCACCCGTACCCGTGGTATGGCTATTTCGCGTAGATCTTCGCGTAGGTATCCCGCAGAATATTCTTCTGCACCTTGCCCATGGCGTTGCGCGGCAGTTCGTCGACGACGAACACGCGCTTCGGCATCTTGAATTTCGCCAGCCGTCCGTCGAGCGCCTGCAGCACCGAGGCTTCGCTGATGTCGGCGCCCTTGTTGCAGACCACCACGGCGGTGACGCCTTCGCCGAAGTCCGCGTGGGGCACGCCGATCACGGCGGATTCGATCACGCCCGGCATGGCGTCGATCTCGCTCTCGATTTCCTTGGGGTAAACGTTGAAGCCGCCTGAGATCACCAAATCCTTGCCGCGGCCGAGAATGTGCACATAGCCCTTGTCGTCGATCTTGCCGAGATCGCCGGTGATGAAGAAGCCGTCGTCGCGGAACTCGGCCTTGGTTTTCTCCGGCATCCGCCAATAGCCTTTGAAGACGTTCGGGCCCTTGACCTCGATCATGCCGATGGTGTCGCGCGCGATCTCCTTAGCCGTCTCGGGATCGGTGACGCGCACGGAGACGCCGGGCAACGGCAGGCCGACGGCGCCGGGCACGCGGTCGCCGTCATAAGGATTCGAGGTGTTCATGTTGGTTTCGGTCATGCCGTAGCGCTCGAGCACGGCGTGGCCGGTACGCGCGAACCATTCGCGATGGGTGTCGGCGAGCAGCGGCGCCGAGCCCGAGATGAACAGCCGCATATGGCTGGTCGATTCCTTGGTCAGCGCCGGGCTCTGCAGCAGCCGCGTGTAGAACGTCGGCACGCCCATCAGCGCGGTGGCGCGCGCCATCAACTGGATGATCAGCTCGGGATCGAATTTCGGCAGGAAGATCATCGAGGCGCGCGCGAACAGCGTGACGT
>JACDAG010000224.1 GCA_013695565.1 Bradyrhizobium sp. | reverse complement strand
CCTCCTCAGTTCAGCGATTGGGACGTGCTGAAGCGTCGAGCCGTGCTCGCCCACGAGGGCGCCCATGTTGCCAACCGCGATTTCTATGTTCTGTTGCTCGCCTCGCTCAATCGTGCAGTGTTCTGGTTCAGTCCTTTCGCGTGGTGGCACCACACAAGGCTGGCCGAACTTGCTGAAATCATCAGCGACACCAGTGCGCTTGAAGTTCTCGACGACCGGCTGTCCTACGCCGAAATTCTCCTCGATCTCGTGCAGCGCGACCGCCAGGCGCCGGCGGGGCTGGCCATGGCACGGGCGTGTACCGTCCGCGCCCGCGTGGAACGCATCCTCGCAGCCACCACGGCGCCGGCGAAGCTGGCTGGCGCAAGCGCATCTGGACGGCAGCCGCTATCGTCCCGGTGGTCGTCGTTTCAGCCGGCAGCATCGCCTACACCAGGCCGCCGGCATCGCCGCAGGCCATGGATGGCACGCCAGAGGCCGCGACGGCGCGCAAGCCCCTGCACGCCTCGTTCTATTCAGTGAGTCGCGCATCGATCTTCGCCGTTTTCCAGGAAGGCGACGATTTGTTCGGGCAGCTGAGCGGACAACGCAAGCTCCGATTGGCCGCGTTGGGCGATGGCACCTGGTCCTACCCGGTGACGACGGGCCAGATCACACTGGCCGTCAGCCGTGACCAACAGCCGTCCGAACTGATGTTGAGCCAGAACGGCCGCGACATCCGCGCGGCGAGGATCGCCGAAGTCTCGCCGCGGGGCGTCGAGGTCGACGCCAAGCTGCTCGATTCATACGTCGGATGGTACGGGCTGGCGGCGAACCGCGTGCTCGCCGTGACCCGCGACGGCGACCGGATGCATGTGCAGGAGACCGGACGGCCAAAGGTCGAGGTCACGGCCCAGGGGTCCGATGCCTTTTCGGGCGACCATGGTGATCTCGTTATTTTCCTGCGCGATGGCCAGGCAAAGGCAACGCAGGTCCTGCTTCAGGAGTCGATGTCCGGAGCGCGACTTGCGCTGCGGGTCACTGGCGCCAGGGCAAAGATGATCGAAGAGGAATTTGCACGGCGAATTGCCGACGTGCCGGATCGGTTTAGAGAACAAGCCCCGCTGCCGGGCAGCAAGGAAACGATCCTGCGAGGGATCGCGGATCTGCAAATCGGCGCGCCGAACTATGACCGGATGGGTGCATCCCTGGCAGCCAAGATCCGCCGCCAGGCTTCCGAGTTGCACACCATGTTCAAGGCACTCGGCGCGGTGGAGGCGATCTTCTTTCGCGGTGTCGGTCCGGGCGGCTACGATATCTATGGCGCGAAGTTCGCCAACGGCTTTGCGGAGTTTCGGCTCCTGCTGGGCAAGGACGGCAAGGTCGAGGACGTCCTGTTCCGGCCGGACGGCAATGATGCGCCCGGCGGGGTGGTCGCCTGTTCCGACGAACAGGGCCTGAAATCCCAGGGCGAGACCGCGCCGATCAAGTTGAATTTCTACAACAGCAGCGGGGCAAGCATCCAGCTGTACCGACTGGATTCCGACGGAAAACGCACGGCCGACGCCGTGATCGGCGAGAATATGTCGTCCTCGATCCTGACCTATGTCGATAGTCCATGGGTTGTCGCCGATACGTCGGGGAAGTGCCTGGAGATCGTGGTGCCGGGACAACGCACGCGTTGGCATACGGTCGAGGGCCCCGGGGCAGTTGGTCACGCCGCGCGCCTCGCGGGGCCACGCACCGCGCCAATGGCCGGAAGCGACGAAATGCTGCGCCAGTACATCGAGGCCTTGCGCCGCGGCGAACCGGACTACGATCACATGACCTCCGAAGTGGCGGCGCAGACCCGTCAGCAGCTTCCGTTCAACCACGCCATCCTGGCGAGGCTCGGCGAGTTGCGAGCCGTGTCGTTTCGCGGAGTTTCGGCGTTGGGCAGCGACATCTACATCGCCCATTTCACCAACGGTACGGCGGAATGGCGAATCGGCATGGTCAAGGACGGCACGATCAACCGAATTGCGCTGGGGCCGCAGTACTAGAGCATGATCCGGAAAAGTGGGCACCGGTTTTCAGAAAAGATCATGCTCAAACAAAAGATTAGATTGGGATGACGATTCGAAGAAGAGTCATCCCAATCTAGGCGTTTTCGAGCGTCGCGTCCCCATGATGATTGGGCGGACGTCCGGCATTTGAACCCGGCGTTCACTCAATCGGTACTTGCATCACAGACTTTCGAATGCTACCATCTGTAGCACTACGAGGCGTAGCAACTTCATCAGCTATCCGCGGCCGGGTCGCGTTAGCGTAGCAATTTTCGGGGCATTGCCATGGGCAGTTCCGCAAAGGCCGAGGCCGTGATGGCCCTCCACAGGTTCGGGATGGGGCCGCGCCCGGGGTCGATTACGGCAATCGAGACCGACCCGCGTGGGGCGTTGATCGCCGAACTCGAACGGCCGTCGGCAGCCCAGATCGCGGCGTCCGCGTTGCCGTCGAGTGCCAAGGCCTATCGCGCGGTGACCGATGCGAATGCGAAGCGGCAGGCCAAGGCGATCGTCGCCAAGAAGGAACAGGACGCGAAGCGGATTCAGATGGCGGAGGCGTCCGCCATGATGGAGGGCGCCGCGCAAGGTGCCGGCGAGATGGCGGAGAAGACCGCCACGGAGGCCGTCCCCGATCCGGGACGCCGGTTCTATCTCGACGAGGCGCAGGTTCGCATCGCAGCCGCGCTCGGCGCCGAGATCGGATTTGCCGAACGGCTGGTCTGGTTCTGGTCCAATCACTTCTGCATCTCGGCCAACAAGATCCGGAGCATGTCCGGCGCCTATGAGCGCGAAGCAATTCGTCCTCACGTCCTTGGCCGCTTCACCGATCTGTTGCTGGCCACCGAGGGCCATCCGGCGATGCTGTTCTATCTCGACCAGACCGTTTCGATGGGCGCGAACTCGATCGCCGGCATCAACCGCACCCGTGGCCTCAACGAGAATCTAGCGCGCGAGATTCTGGAGTTGCATACGCTTGGCGTGCGCACCGGCTACACCCAGGAAGACGTCATCGGCTTCGCCAACGTGCTGACCGGATGGACCCTGCTGCCGCCGGGCGACAATCCCGAGCACGGCGGTGAATTCACCTTCAACCCGCGTTTGCACGAACCCGGCGCGCAAAAGGTGCTGGGAAAGTCCTACGTGGACGAAACGGTCGAACAGGGAAAAGCCGTGCTGCGCGATCTGGCCGCACATCCGGCGACCGCGACGCATGTCGCCACCAAACTGGCCCGGTATTTCATTGCCGACACGCCACCGCCGGTGCTGGTCGAGCGGATGACGAAATCCTTTCTCGATACCGGTGGCGATCTCAAGGAGGTCGCCAGTACGATGGTGCAGTCGGACGAAGCCTGGAGCGGGCCTCCGAGTAAACTCAAGCGGCCGAGCGAATGGGTCATCGGCATGGTGCGCGCAACCGGGCTCACCCAGGCCGACCCTGCACGGTTCACCGATGGGCAAGCCCTGCTCGGCGAACCGCTGTGGCGTCCGCCGTCGCCGAAGGGTTTTCCGGATGACGAGATATCCTGGATCGACGGCACCGGGCGACGGCTCGACGTCGCCAATAATTTTGCGGAGCGCGTGGCCGGCCAGGTTGATCCGCAGGATGTCATCGAGACCGTGCTCGCCTCCCTGGTGTCCCCAGAGGTGAAGCAGGCGGTGGGCCGCGCCGAGAGCCGCCAGCAGGCGCTCGTGCTGCTGTTCATGTCGGCCGAATTCCAGAGGAGGTGAGCATGACCTTGTTTCACCATTTACCCAGTCGTCGCGAGGCGCTGTTCGGTGCCGGTTCCCTGTTTGCATGGAGCCAGATGCCGAAGCTCGCGCGCGCCGAGGGCCGCGATCCGCGCATGCTCGTCATCGTGCTCCGGGGCGCGCTCGATGGGCTCGGCGCGGTCGCACCGGTCGGCGATCCCGACTGGATCGCCCTGCGCGGTGACCGCGCGCTCCTGCTCGACGGTAAACCGCCCGCATTGCCGCTCGACAGCTTCTTCGCGCTCAACCCCGCGATGCCCAATCTGCACCGGCTCTACAAGGCGAAGCAGGCCACCATCGTGCACGCCACGGCAACGCCCTATCGCGAGCGCTCGCATTTCGACGGCCAGGACGTTCTCGAGAGCGGGCTCGCGCGGCCGGGCACCGTCGATACCGGCTGGCTCAATCGGGCGCTGGCTGAACTGGCCTCGGACGGCCG